>NZ_VSJH01000036.1:0-224705 GCF_008124495.1 Pseudomonas sp. CK-NBRI-02
AGGGGCAGGCGCGCAGCGCCCTTCGGCGTGAGCCGAAGTCGCGAGATGGAGGCTGGTGTAGCCAGCCGGAGGCCGCGGAGCCCCGCAAGACACCGCAGCGAGGGGACCCCGGAGCGCAGCGCAGGGGCCGCATGTGGGAGCCAGCGGTTTTTGCCTACTTTTGCCCAAGAGCAAAAGTAGGTCGCCGTAAAGGCGAAAAGCGCCGGTGGCGCCACCACCAACACCGGATATTCACACAACCTGATAACCCAAACCCAACACAAAAAAACCACCACCCCCTATCTGGTCTAGTCTGAAAAAGACCGATACCGGACCAAGGCCCCACACAAGTGCCCGGACCGGCCAAACCATTGGAGTCCCTGGGAGGTGCCCTCATGAGCCTGCTGCTCGAGCCTTACACCCTGCGTCAGCTGACCCTGCCCAACCGCATCGCCGTTTCCCCCATGTGCCAGTACTCCGCTGTAGATGGTCTGGCCAATGACTGGCACCTGGTGCACCTGGGCAGCCGCGCCGTTGGCGGTGCTGGCCTGGTGATCACCGAAGCGACGGCGGTGACCCCTGACGGCCGTATCAGTGCCGAGGACCTGGGCCTGTGGAATGACGCACAGATCCCACCCCTGCAACGCATCACCCGCTTCATCACTGCCCAAGGCGCTGTGCCGGGCATCCAGCTTGCCCACGCCGGACGCAAGGCCAGCACCCATCGCCCCTGGCTGGGCAAGCATGGCAGCGTCACGGTCGAAGAGGGCGGTTGGCAGCCGGTCGGCCCGTCCCGGATCGCCTTCGATCCAGAGCACACCGTGCCCCGCGAGCTCTCTGAGGACGAGATCGCCGGGATCGTCCAATCCTTTGCCGATGCCGCCCGTCGGGCATTGGTCGCGGGTTTCAAGGTAGTCGAAGTGCATGCCGCCCACGGTTATCTGCTGCACCAGTTCCTTTCGCCGCTGAGCAACCAGCGCCGGGACCGCTACGGCAGTTGCTTCGAGAACCGTATCCGCTTGACCTTGGAGGTGACCGAGGCGGTACGCAATGTGTGGCCTCAGGAGTTGCCGCTGTTCGTGCGTGTGTCGGCCACCGATTGGGTGGAAGACGGCTGGAACCCGGATGAAACCGTCGAACTCGCCCGGCGCCTGCGCACCCTCGGCGTGGACTTGATCGACGTGTCTTCAGGCGGTACCTCGGTCAACGCCGAGATTCCCACGGGGCCTGGCTACCAGACTCGTTTCGCCGAGCGTGTACGCAAGGAGTCGGAAATCGCCACCGGCACGGTAGGCATGATTACCGAACCGGCCCAGGCCGAACACATCCTGCGAACCGGTCAGGCAGACATCATCTTCCTCGCCCGCGAACTGCTACGCGACCCCTACTGGCCCTTGCACGCCGACGATGACCTGGGCGGCAACAAGGCCACCTGGCCGGCCCAGTATCAGCGCGCGACCAGCCGGGCCAACCCGATCCATGAGTCGGACTTGAGGGATTGAAGCCCACCGCTTCGCGTTTCATCCCACAAGCAGGTTCATCCGCGAATGGACGGCGAGTTCACTGACGCATTCGCGGATAAACGCCACAGTTGCTCTCACACGGTGGTTCGGAAACAAACCGAGGCTGCAAGCAGCCTCGATCCGTTCGCCTCTGGCTCAGTGCTTGATCATCACATGCCGTACGCAGGTGTAGTCCTCTAGCCCATACATCGACATGTCCTTGCCATAGCCCGAATGCTTCTGGCCGCCATGAGGCATTTCGCTGACCAGCATGAAGTGGGTGTTGACCCAAGTGCAGCCATATTGCAGGCGTGCGGCCAGGCGGTGCGCTCGGCCGGTGTCGCGGGTCCAGACCGACGAGGCCAGCCCGTAGTCCGAATCGTTGGCCCATGCCAGGGCCTGGGCTTCGTCGCTGAAACGCGTCACCGAGACCACCGGCCCGAAGACTTCATGGCGCACGATTTCATCGTCCTGCAGGGCATCGGCGAGCACGGTTGGTTCGAAGAAGAACCCTTCTCCCGGAATGACCTTGCCGCCGGTGACCAGACGAATGTGCGGCTGGGCGATGGCACGCTCTACCATGCCTGCGACTTTGTCGCGGTGCTGGGCGCTGATCAGCGGGCCGAGCTCGGTGTCAGGCGCATCCTGAAGACCAGGTTTGAGGCTTGCCACTGCCTCGCCCAGACGTTCGACGAAGCGATCGTAGATGCCGTCCTGTACATAGAGGCGACAGGCGGCGGTGCAGTCCTGGCCGGCGTTGTAGAAGCCGAAGGTGCGTATCCCCTCGATGGCCGCGTCGAGGTCGGCGTCGTCGAAGACCAGCACCGGCGCTTTGCCGCCCAGCTCCATGTGCATGCGTTTCACGCTGTCAGCGGTGGAGCTTACGATACGTGCGCCGGTGGGGATGGAACCGGTCAGCGAGACCATGCGCACTTTTGGATGGGTGACCAGCGGCGCGCCGACCGTCTGGCCACGGCCAAAGACGATGTTGAGTACCCCGGCCGGCAGCAGGTTCTGGGCCAGCTCCGCCAGGCGCAGGGCTGTGAGCGGGGTCATCTCCGAAGGTTTGAGCACCACGGTGTTGCCTGCCGCCAGGGCCGGGGCAATCTTCCAGGCCAGCATCATCAGCGGGTAGTTCCATGGGGCGATGGAGGCAACCACACCCAGTGGGTCGCGGCGGATCATCGAGGTGTGTCCCGGCAGGTACTCACCCGCCGCCGAACCACCCAGGCAGCGCGCGGCGCCGGCGAAGTAGCGGAACACATCGGCGATGGCCGGAATCTCGTCACCCAGCGCGGCGGCAAAGGGCTTGCCGCAGTTCTGCGACTCCAGCCTGGCCAATTCCTCGCCATGCTGTTCGATGGTGTCGGCCAGGGCCAGCAACGCCGCTGAGCGCTCCTTCGGAGTGGTTTGCGACCAGGCGTCGAAGGCCAGGTCTGCCGCGCGCACGGCGGCATCGACCTGGGCTTCGGTCGCTTCGTTGATCTGCGCCAAGGCACTGCCAAGGGCAGGGTTGAGCACGGTCCAGGCGGGGCCTTCGCCTGCGACCAGGCGACCGTTGATCAGCATTCGGGTTTGCATCGGGACTCCTCCTAGGTCATTTGCCGCTGCCCGCGACGCTCTCGCCGCCACGGGTCAGGTAATAGGCGCCGAGTATCGGCAGCATGGTCACCAGCATCACCAGCATGGCGACCACGTTGGTGACTGGCACGTCGCGCGGGCGGCTGAGCTGATTGAGCAACCAGATCGGCAGTGTGCGCTCATGGCCGGCGGTAAAGGTAGTGACGATGATCTCATCGAACGACAGGGCGAATGCCAGCATGCCACCCGCGAGCAGCGCCGAGCCGAGATTGGGCAGGATGATGTAGCGGAAGGTCTGCCAGCCATCGGCGCCCAGGTCCATCGAGGCTTCGATCAGACTCTGGGATGTACGGCGCAGGCGGGCGATGACGTTGTTGTAGACGATCACCACGCAGAACGTGGCGTGGCCCACCACAATGGTGAGCAGCCCAGGTTCGATGCCCAGGGTCTTGAAGGCCGAGAGCAGGGCGATGCCAGTGATGATGCCGGGCAGGGCGATGGGCAGGATCAACATCAGCGAGATGCTCTCCTTGCCAAAGAAGCTGCGCCGGTACAGCGCCGCCGCGGCCAGGGTGCCAAGCACCAAGGCGATCACCGTGGCCAGACAGGCTACCTGCAGCGACAGCTTGATCGCCTCCAGTACATCCTGGCGGGCGAAGGTCACGGCGAACCACTTGAGGGTGAATCCGCGCGGAGGAAAGCTGAATGCCGCATCTTCGGTGTTGAACGCATAGAGCAAGATGATCAGGATCGGAAAGTGCAGGAACACCAACCCGCCCCAGGCCGCCAGGCGCAGGCCCAGCGAGGCTTTTTCAGAGTGCATCGAAGGCCCCCAACCGTTTGACGATCGACAGGTAGATGGCGATCAGCACGATGGGCACCAGGGTAAATGCCGCGGCCATGGGCATGTTGCCGATCGCCCCTTGCTGGGCATACACCATGCTGCCGATGAAATAGCCCGGCGGGCCGATCAGTTGCGGCACGATGAAGTCGCCGAGGGTCAGGGAAAACGTGAAGATCGACCCCGCGGCGATACCCGGTACCGCAAGTGGCAGCACCACCAGCAAAAAGGTCTGGCTCGGCCGGGCGCCCAGGTCGGCCGAGGCCTGTAGCAGCGAGGGCGGCAAGCGCTCCAGCGAGGCCTGGATCGGCAGAATCATGAACGGCAGCCAGATATAGACGAACACCAGGAACCGTCCAAGGTGCGAGGTGGACAGGGTGCTGCCACCCACCCCGGGCACGGCGAGGATCGCCTGCAACACAGCCTGCAGGTGCATCTGCTGGATGAACCACTGGGCCACGCCACCTTTGGCCAGCAGCAGTGTCCAGGCATAGGTCTTGACGATGTAGCTGGCCCACATCGGCATCATGACGGCGATGTAGAAAAATGCCTTGGTCCGCCCCGAGGTGTAGCGGGCCATGTAATAGGCGATCGGAAACGCCAGCACTGCGCTGGCCACTGACACGGCGAGCGCCATGGCCAAGGTGCGCAGGATGATGTCGAAGTTCGCCGGGGCGAACAGGGCCGCGAAGTTGGCCAGCGTCAGGTCCGGCGTCACCGCCATGGTGAAGTCGTCGAAGGTGTAGAACCCCTGCCAGAGCAGGTTCAGCAGCGAGCCCAGATAGATCGCGCCAAACCAGGTCAACGGCGGGATCAACAACAGCAACAAGTACAGGTTCGGACGCCGGTAGAGCAGAGTGCCGAGCCGTCTGACCAGTGACGGGCTTTGCATCGCCAGGGTCATCTGGCCTGGCCCTCGTCCAGGATGGTTTCGCGCAAGCGCCTCATTGCCGCGCGGGGCCAATGGGCCTGCACACGCTGTCCCAGTTGCCAGGGCTGGGGGCGCTCCTGCCAACGGTCATTGGCCTGGCTGACGGTCAGCAGCAGGCCGTTGTCCAGCCGCACTTCGTAGCGCGTGGCACTGCCCTGGTACTGGATGTCGTGCAGCAAGCCGCTGACCTGGATGTCCTCGGCGATTGCCGCGTGCTCTGCCAGGCGGATGTGTTCGGGGCGTATGGAAAAAGGCGAGACGTCTGCGGTGAGCTGCTGGGCCAGCTCGCCGCGGATCACGTTGGAGGTCCCGACGAATTCGGCGACGAAGGTGGTCGCCGGTTTCATGTACAGGTTGCGTGGGCTATCGACCTGTTCGATGCGGCCCCGGTTGAACACCGCGACGCGATCGGACATCGACAAGGCTTCGGTCTGGTCGTGGGTGACGAAGATGAAGGTGATGCCCAATTGCCGCTGCAGTTTCTTCAGCTCGCCTTGCATCTGTTCGCGCAGCTTCAGGTCCAGGGCACCGAGTGGTTCGTCGAGCAACAGCACCCGTGGCCGATTGACCAGGGCGCGGGCCAGGGCAACGCGCTGGCGCTGGCCGCCGGAGAGCTGCGCCGGCTTGCGCTCGGCATAGCCTGCCAGGGCGACCATCGCCAGGGCCTCTTCGGCACGGCTGTAGCGTTCGGCCTTGGCCACCCCCTTGACCTTCAGGCCATAGGCGATGTTGTCGCGCACGTTCATGTGCGGAAACAGGGCGTAGTCCTGGAATACCGTGTTCACGTCACGCTGGTAAGGCGGCAGTCCGGCAGCCTCTACATCATGCAGACGGATCGAGCCGCTGCTCGGTTGTTCGAAGCCTGCGATCAGGCGTAGGCAGGTGGTCTTGCCCGAGCCCGAGGGGCCGAGCATGGAGAAGAACTCGCCTTCCTGGATGTCGATGCTGACACGGTCGACGGCCCTGACGTCGCCGAACGTACGGGATACCTCGGTGAGCTGGACTGCTAGGGGCATTGCGCTGGCTCCGTGCATTTTATCTACTGCGTGAACCCTTTCGCGGATGAACCTGCTCCCATGGCGATCACGCCGTACCGAGCGGGTTCACCCGCGAAGAAGCCGGAACAACAATCAGTCGATCTGTCAGCGTCCGCCCATGATCGCAATATAGTCCTGGGTCCAGCGGCTATAAGGGACGAATTTGCCGCCGCTGGACTGCGGCGTCTTCCAGAACGCGATCTTGTCGAAGTTGTCGATCCCGTTGACCTTGCAGCCCTCGGCGCCCAGCAGCTCGCTGCCGGTGCAGGCGGCGGGCACAGCCGGCACCGAGCCGAACCAGGCCGCGACGTCGCCCTGGACCTTCGGTTGCAATGACCAGTCCATCCATTTGTAGGCGCAGTTGGGGTGCTTGGCTTCGCTGTGCAGCATGGTGGTGTCGGCCCAGCCGGTGGCGCCTTCCTTTGGGATGGTCGAGGCGACCGGCTGTTTGTCGGCCTTCAGGCCATTGACCATGTAACCCCAGGAACTGGAGGCGGCCACGCCTTCGTTCTTCACATCGCTCATCTGCACGGTCGCATCGTGCCAGTAGCGGTGGATCAGCGGCTGTTGCTGACGCAGCAGGTCGAGTACGGCCTTGTACTGGGTTTCGCTGAGCTCGTAGGGGTCCTGGATGCCCAGCTCAGGCTTGGTGGATTTCAGGTAGAGCGCAGCGTCGGCGATGTAGATCGGGCCATCGTAGGCCTGTACCCGACCTTTGTTCGGTTTGCCGTCCGGCAGGTTCTGGGGCTCGAAGACCACACTCCAGCTGGTGGGCGGTTGCTTGAACACTGCGGTGCTGTAGAGCAGCACGTTCGGGCCCCATTGGTAAGGCGTGCCGTAAATCTGCTTATCGACCACGTACCAGCCGCCGTTCTGCAGGCGTGGGTCGATGTTCTTCCAGTTGGGGATCAGCGCCGTGTTGATCGGCTGTACCCGCTTGCCAGCGATCAGCCGCAGCGAGGCGTCGCCCGAGGCGGTCACCAGGTCGTAGCCGCCCTTGGTCATCAGGCTGACCATTTCGTCGGAGGTCGCGGCGGTCTTCACGCTGACCTTGCAGCCGGTCTCTTTCTCGAATCCGGTGACCCAGTCGTAGGCCTTGTCGCTTTCGCCGCGTTCGATGTAGCCGGGCCAGGCGACGATATCCAGGCGCCCCTCGCCATCGCCGATGCTCTGGGGCAGGCCTGCGGCCTGCAGATTGGCGCTGGCCAGCAGGGCGCCGATCACGGCGCTGGACAATGCGGTCTTGTGCACTGACATGGTGTTCCCTCTTTTGGAATTTTTGATCGGGGCAGTCATCAAGAAAGCAGCGAAGCGATGGGATAAGCGTAGTGCGCTTGTCGCGCACCTGCGGCCGGTTCGGGCAGGCGCATGCGATGTCGAGTCTAGTTCGTTTTTTGCCGGTGGTTACGCAACATCCGGATGCAAATGCATTAAGCGTGAGTTCAGTCCACAGGCCTAATCTGGGGCTTTCCTTTTCAGCAAGAGGTAATGCCAGATGAACACCCGTGGCTTGCTCGATCAACTGCTCAAATCCGGCCAGGAGCTGCTGCAAAACCAGCAAGGCAAGGGCGGCGGCGCCAAGGGAGCGGGCGTGGCTGATCTGCTGGGCGGCCAGTCAGGCAAGGGCGGGCTGGGCAGCTTGCTCTCCGGTGCCGGTGGCGGTGCCCTGGCGGCAGGTGCCATGGGCCTGCTTCTGGGCAGCAAGAAGGCCCGCAAGTATGGCGGCAAAGTGCTCACCTACGGTGGCCTGGCTGCGCTTGGTGTACTGGCGTACAAGGCCTACGGCAACTGGCAGGCGCGCCAGGGCCAGACCGCGGCCCACGAGCCTCGTACCCTCGATCGCCTGCCTGCGGCCCAGGCCGAGCAGCACAGCCAGGCGGTGCTGCGCGCTCTGGTGGCGGCGGCCAAATCGGACGGGCATATCGATGAGCGCGAGCGCGCCTTGATCGAAGGTGAGTTCGTCCGCCTGGACAGCGACCGCGAGCTCCAGCATTGGCTGCACGCCGAACTGAACAAACCGCTGGACCCCGCCGAAGTGGCCACTGCCGCGCAGACGCCCGAGATGGCGGCTGAAATGTACCTGGCCAGCGTGATGATGGTCGATCAGGAAAACTTCATGGAACGCGCTTATTTGGATGAACTGGCCCGCCAGTTGCGTCTGGATCCTGGCCTGCGCCAGGCGCTCGAGGATCAGGTCCGCCTCGCTGCCGGGTAAGCCACGGGGCGTCCTTCCACTCAGGTAAGGGACGCCTCCACAGCCTGCAAAATCAGCCGCGAACGGGCGGGGCGCCTAGGCTATACTCTGGCGATTTTTCCCCGCTCGTAATGAATTCCTGAGGGCTGAACGTGAAGAACTGGACCTTGCGCCAACGGATCCTGGCAAGTTTCGCCGTGATCATCGCCATCATGCTGCTGATGATCGTCGCCGCATACTCGCGGTTGGTGGCGATCGAGGCCAGTGAAGAGGCAGTAGGCTCGGACAGCATTCCTGGCTTCTACTACAGCTCGATGCTTCGCAGCGCCTGGGTCGACAGCTACGTCACCAGCCAGCAGTTGGTGGGGTTGTCCGGTCGCCGGGAAATCACCCCGGCGGACCTGGCCGAGTTCAAGAGCTTCGATGAGCGCCTCAAACAGGAGATGGCCAGCTACCAGGCGACGATCCATAATCCGGACGATCAGGCCGCGCTCGATGCGTTCAGGGTGCTTGAAGCCGACTACATGAAGCTCGTCGACCAGGTGCTCGAAGCCTACCAGCAGAAGCGCTATGCCGAAGCCGAGCGTCTGATCAACGAATCCCTCACCCCGGCCTGGATCAACGGCCGCCAGCACCTGAACCGGGTCATTGAAAGCAATCGCGAATCCGCCGAAGCGGCCACCAACGACATCGTCTCTGCCGTAGCCACGGCCAAGGGCAGCATGATCGTCTCGTTGCTGCTGGCAATCCTGGCTGCCGGTATCTGCGGTCTGCTATTGCTGCGTGCCATCACCGCGCCCGTGCAGCGCATCGTCCATGCCTTGGACAAGCTGCGTTCGGGTGACCTGAGCATGCGCCTGAGCCTGGCCCGCAAGGATGAGTTCGGTAGCATCGAGACCGGCTTCAACGAAATGGCCGTGGCGCTGGCCGACCTGGTCGCCCAGGCCCAGCGTTCGTCGGTGCAGGTGACCACTTCGGTCACTGAAATCGCCGCCACGTCCAAGCAGCAACAAGCGACTGCCACCGAAACCGCCGCCACCACCACCGAGATCGGTGCCACTTCGCGAGAGATCGCCGCTACCTCCCGTGACTTGGTCCGTACCATGACCGAGGTGACCTCCGCCGCCGACCAGGCCTCGGTCCTTGCCGGCTCTGGCCAGCAGGGCCTGGCACGCATGGAAGAGACCATGCACCAGGTGATGGGCGCCGCCGACCTGGTCAACGCCAAGCTGGCGATCCTCAACGAGAAGGCCAGCAACATCAACCAAGTGGTCGTGACCATCGTCAAGGTGGCCGACCAGACCAACCTGCTGTCGCTCAATGCCGCCATCGAGGCGGAGAAGGCCGGTGAGTACGGCCGTGGTTTCGCCGTGGTGGCCACCGAGGTGCGTCGCCTGGCCGACCAGACCGCCGTGGCAACCTACGACATCGAGCAAATGGTGCGGGAAATCCAGTCCGCCGTCTCGGCCGGGGTCATGGGCATGGACAAGTTCTCCGAGGAAGTGCGGCGGGGCATGTTCGAGGTCCAGCAGGTGGGCGAACAGCTCACCCAGATCATCCACCAGGTCCAGGCACTGGCGCCGCGGGTGCTGATGGTCAACGAAGGCATGCAGGCCCAGGCCACCGGTGCCGAGCAGATCAACCAGGCCCTGGCCCAGCTCAGCGATGCGAGCACCCAGACCGTGGAGTCCTTGCGCCAGGCGAGCTTCGCCATCGACGAGTTGAGCCAGGTGGCTGCCGGGCTGCGCGGCGGTGTGTCGCGCTTCAAAGTCTGACGGCGATGAACGACGTGCAACCCCATCAGGAGCAGGCCGACGGTGCCAAGGCAGCGCTGTATCTGCAGTTCTGCATCGGCGAGCAGCGCTTTGCCCTGGACGTGCGCGAGGTGATCGAGGTATTGCCACGGCGCACGCTCAAGCCCATCGCCCAGGCGCCTGCGTGGGTCGCCGGTATCCTGGCCCATCGCGGCACCTTGGTACCGGTGATCGATCTCTCGGCGCTGAGCTTCGCCACCCCGGCCCCCTTGCGTACCAGCACCCGGCTTGTGCTGGTGCACTATGGCGGCGACCGGCATCTGGGGTTGATTCTGGAGCAGGCCACCGACACCTTGCGATGCCGGCCCGATGAGTTCCAGCCCTATGGCCTGGACAACGCCGATGCGCCTTACCTGGGGCCGGTGCGCCAGGATGCCTGGGGGCTGCTGCAGCGGATCGAGGTGGACGACTTGCTGCCGGACGATGTCCGCGATCTGCTGTTCCCCGAGCCGCCAGGGCAGGTGCCGGCATGATCGAACAGCACTTCTTCCGTTTCCTGCAGGAGCGCATCGGCCTGGACGTCGAGTCGGTCGGCGCGCCCATGGTCGAACGTGCCTTGCGCCAGCGCTGCGCTGCCGTGCAGGCCGATGGCCTGGACGATTACTGGTCGCGCCTGCAGCAATCGGCCAGTGAGCAGCAGGCACTGATCGAGGCGGTGATCGTCCCGGAAACCTGGTTCTTCCGCTATCCCGAATCTTTCACCGCGCTGGTGGGGTTGGCCCACAAGCGCCTGACCGAACTTGCCGGTCTGCGACCGCTGCGAATCCTCAGCCTGCCATGCTCCACGGGCGAGGAGCCCTACTCGATCGCCATGGCGCTGCTCGAGGGTGGTCTGGACCCGGCTGCATTTCGTGTCGACGCCATGGACATCAGCCCCAGTTCCATTGCCCGCGCGAAACAGGCCATCTATGGGCGCAACTCTTTCCGGGGCAGCGAGCTGGCGTTCCGCGACCGGCATTTCAGCGAAACCGACGAAGGCCACCAATTGGACGAGCGGGTAAGACGCCAGGTCGATCTGCAAGTCGGCAACGTGCTCGATCCTGCACTCAAGAGTCAGCAAGGGCTGTACGACTTCGTGTTCTGCCGCAATTTGCTGATCTACTTCGACGTCCCGACCCAGCGCCGAGTGTTCGAAGTGCTCAAGCACCTGACCCATGCCCAGGGCGTGCTGTTCATCGGCCCTGCCGAGGGCAGCCTGCTGGCCCGCCTGGGCATGCGTCCATTGGGCATCCCCCAGTCGTTCGCCTATGTGCGCCAGGAGGCGCCAGCCCCGGCGCCTGCACCCGTCGGGCAAGTTGCACCAATCAGTCGTCCCCCCTCCGTGCCTCCCCAGGCCCCACGGCCTGCCAGCCGTCCGGTGCGCCTGTCGCGCCCCCTTTCGTCGCCACCGCGCTCGCCGTCGCACGCCCAAGGTGAGAGCGAGCTGCTGGCCACCATCGCCCGTCAGGCCAACGCCGGTGAAAGCGCGCAGGCCCGCGCCAGCTGCCAGCGCTACCTGCAGCAGTTCGCGCCGAAAGCGCAGGTGTTCTACTGGCTCGGTCTGCTCAGCGACACCGAAGGCGACAGCCAGGAGGCCATCAGCCAGTATCGCAAGGCACTGTACCTGGAGCCGCAACATGCCGAGGCCTTGATGCACTTGGCGGCATTGCTGGCCTCCCAGGGCGACGAGGCGGGCGCGCGGCGTATGCAGGAGCGGGCGGCACGTGTGGGACGGGAGTCTGAACGATGAGTGAAACCATGCACCTGATCGCACGGGACGATGAGCTCATCGACGATTGCTGGAACCGTATCGGTGTGCACGGCGACAAGCAGTGCCCATTGCTCGAACGTCACATTCATTGCCGCAACTGCCAGGTCTACGCCAGTGCGGCCACGCGGCTGCTCGATCGCTATGCGCTGTTGCAGGACGAGCAGGTCGAGGCGCCGCCGCCGGACGAAGACAGCGTCGGGCGCTCGATGCTGTTGTTCCGCCTGGGCGAGGAGTGGCTGGCGCTGGCCTGTGCCTGTCTGGCCGAAATCGCGCCGCTGCAGTCGGTGCATTCGCTGCCGCACCAGCGCTCCGGGGTATTGCAGGGCGTGGCCAATGTGCGTGGCGCGCTGGTGCCCTGCCTGTCGCTGGCGGGCTTGCTGGGCGTCGAGGTGTTGCCGGCCCAGGAGCGTACCGGGCGCGTGATGCCGCGCATGCTGATCCTCGCCGCGGAGGGCGGCCCGGTGGTGATGGCGGTGGACGAGATCGACGGTATCCATCGCCTGGATCCGGCACGCCTGGCCGATGGCCAGGACGCTGCGCACTTCACCGCAGCGGTACTGCAATGGCGTGGACGCAGCGTGCGGGTGCTGGATGAACAACATGTACTGTCGGCCGTGAAGCGGAGCCTGTCATGACCCCTGAGCAAATGCGCGACGCCTCGCTGCTCGAACTGTTCAGCCTGGAGGCCGAGGCCCAGACCCAGGTGCTCAGTGCCGGGCTCATGGCGCTCGAGCGCAACCCGACCCAGGCCGACCAGCTCGAAGCCTGCATGCGCGCGGCCCATTCCCTGAAAGGGGCTGCACGGATCGTTGGCATCGATGCCGGTGTCAGCGTCGCCCACGTCATGGAAGACTGTCTGGTGGCGGCCCAGGAAGGGCGCCTGCGACTGCGCCCCGAGCATATCGATGCCTTGCTGCACGGCACTGACCTGTTGATGCGCATCGCAACACCCAATGACCGTGATGGCGAAGCCGCGGTGCCGGCGTTCCTGGTGCAGATGGCTAATCTGCTCGACCCCACGGCAGCGCCCGTGCCTGAGCCTGCCGCACCTGTCGAACCTGCACCACTGCAGACCACGCAGGTCGAACCGGTGGTGGGAGAGCCAGAGCCCGAGGCCGAGCCTGAGCCCAGCCTGCCTCGCAAGGTCGGCAAGCGCGGTGGCGAGGGTGGCGAACGGGTGCTCAGGGTCACCGCCGATCGTTTGAACAGCCTGCTCGACCTTTCCAGCAAGTCGCTGGTGGAAACCCAGCGACTCAAGCCCTACCTGGCCAGCCTGCAGCGGCTCAAGCGCATGCATGGCCAGGGCATGCGGGCCCTCGATGGCCTGAAGCAACAGCTCGAAGGCAGCGGCCAGAGCCACGAAGTGCTCGAGGCCTTGGCCCAGACTCAACGCCTGCTGGGCGAAACCCAGCAGATCCTGCAGCAACAGGCTGCCGATATCGACGAGTTCGGCTGGCAGGCCAGCCAGCGCGCCCAGCATCTCTACGACACCGCGCTGGCCTGCCGCATGCGGCCGTTCGCCGATGTCCTGACCGGTCAGAGCCGCATGGTCCGCGACCTTGGACGATCGCTGGGCAAGCAGGTGCAGTTGCAGATCGAAGGTGAGAAAACCCAAGTCGACCGTGACGTACTGGAAAAGCTCGAAGCGCCCTTGACCCATCTGCTGCGCAACGCCGTCGATCACGGTATCGAGCTGCCCGAGCGGCGCCTGCTGGCAGGCAAGCCCGTCGACGGCACGATTCGTCTGCGCGCCTCGCACCAGGCAGGCCTGCTGATCCTCGAACTGACCGACGATGGCGCCGGCATCGACCTTGATCGGTTGCGGCGTAGCATCGTCGAACGGGCTTTGTCACCGGCCGAGACCGTAGCGCAAATGAGCGAGTCGGAGCTGCTCACGTTCCTGTTCCTTCCTGGCTTCAGCATGCGTGACAAGGTCACCGAGGTGTCGGGCCGAGGCGTCGGCCTTGATGCGGTTCAGCACATGGTGCGCGAGCTGCGTGGCTCGATCGAGCTGACCCAGGTGTCCGGCCAGGGGTGCTGCTTCCATCTGGAGGTGCCGCTGACGCTGTCGGTGGTGCGCAGCCTGGTGGTAGAGGTGGGGGGCGAAGCCTATGCCTTCCCGCTGGCGCACATCGAGCGCACCCTGGCGGTGGCTGCCGAGGACATCGTGCAGATCGAAGGGCGCCAGCACTTCTGGCACGAAGGACGGCATGTCGGGCTGGTCTCGGCCAGCCAGTTGCTCAACCGTCCGACCGGGCAGGATGACGAGCGCAGCCTGCCCGTGGTGGTGATTCGTGAGCGTGACCAACTGTACGGCGTGGCTGTGGAGCGGTTGATCGGCGAGCGGGTGCTGGTAGTGATGCCGCTGGATGCGCGCCTGGGCAAGGTCCAGGACATTTCCGCCGGGGCCTTGCTCGATGATGGTTCGGTGGTGCTGATCATCGACGTCGAGGATTTGCTGCGCTCGGTCGAGAAACTGCTCAGCACCGGCCGGCTGGAGCGCATCGAGCGCGGTGCCCGGGGCGGTCGCGCCATGGTGCGCAAGCGCATCCTGGTGGTCGACGACTCGCTCACCGTCCGTGAGCTGCAGCGCAAACTATTGGGCAACCAGGGCTACGACGTGGCCGTGGCGGTGGACGGCATGGATGGCTGGAATGCCCTGCGCGCCGATGATTTCGATCTGCTGATCACCGATATCGACATGCCGCGCATGGACGGCATCGAACTGGTCACCTTGGTGCGTCGAGACCAGCGCCTGCAATCGCTGCCCGTCATGGTGGTGTCCTACAAGGATCGTGAAGAAGACCGGCGACGTGGACTGGACGCCGGTGCCGACTACTATTTGGCTAAAGCCAGTTTCCATGACGATGCGTTGCTGGACGCCGTGGTGGAGTTGATCGGGGGTGCCCAGGGATGAAGATCGCCATCGTCAACGACATGCCCATGGCAGTGGAGGCGCTGCGCCGGGCCTTGGCCTTCGAGCCCGAGCACCAGGTGGTCTGGGTGGCCAGCGATGGCGCCGAAGCCGTGGCCCGGTGCGCCGAGTTCACCCCTGACCTGATTCTCATGGACCTGATCATGCCGGTGATGGATGGCGTCGAGGCGACCCGGCGGATCATGGCCGAAACACCCTGTGCCATCGTCATTGTCACGGTCGACCGCAAGCAGAATGTGCATCGGGTATTCGAAGCCATGGGCCATGGCGCCCTGGACGTGGTGGATACGCCTTCGCTGGGCGCGGGGGATGCACGGGAAGCGGCAGCCCCGCTGTTGCGCAAGATCCTCAATATAGGCTGGCTGATCGGCCAGCAACGCTCCGCGGCGCCCCGCGCTGTGTCCGCTCCACTGGTGGGGGCGTCCCAGCGTCGTGGCCTGGTGGCCATCGGCTCTTCGGCGGGCGGTCCAGCGGCGCTGGAAGTCCTGCTCAAAGGCTTGCCGCGCGAGTTTCCCGCGTCGATCGTGCTGGTGCAGCACGTTGATCAGGTATTCGCCAGTGGCATGGCCGAATGGCTCAGCGGGGTCTCGGGCTTGCCGGTGCGCCTGGCGCGAGAGGGCGAGCCACCCCAGCCAGGGCAAGTGCTGCTGGCCGGCACCAATCATCACATCCGCCTGCTGCAGGGCGGCCAGCTTAGCTATACGGCCGAGCCTGTCGGTGAAATCTACCGCCCCTCGATCAACGTGTTCTTCGAGAGTGTGGCGCGTTTCTGGACGGGCGATGCCGTGGGCGTCTTGCTCACCGGCATGGGCCGCGACGGCGCCCAGGGCCTGAAACAGATGCGCCAGCGTGGTTTCCTCACCATCGCCCAGGACCAGCAGAGTTCGGCGGTCTACGGCATGCCCAAGGCGGCTGCGGCGATCGAGGCTGCGGTGGAGATACGGCCGCTGGAACGCATCGCGGGCCGACTGATGGAAATCTTTTCGAAATGACGATATGTATTGAGTCACGCCGCCTGGCCGGCAGTGACCTGGTGAATAGGCATGAATGATCTACCGATCGAAGGTTTCACGACCATCAACGAAAGTGCGGCGATGGTCCTGCTGGTCGACGATCAGGCGATGATCGGCGAGGCGGTGCGCCGTGGGCTGGCCCACGAGGAGAACATCGACTTCCATTTCTGCGCCGATCCCCACCAGGCGGTGGCCCAGGCCATGCGGATCAAACCTACGGTGATCCTCCAGGACCTGATCATGCCGGGGCTGGACGGCCTGACGTTGGTGCGCGAATACCGCAACAACCCGGCCACCCAGGATATTCCGATCATCGTCCTGTCGACCAAGGAGGACCCGCTGGTCAAGAGCGCGGCCTTCGCCGCCGGGGCCAACGACTACCTGGTCAAGCTGCCGGACACCATCGAGCTGGTGGCGCGGATCCGCTACCACTCCCGCTCCTACCTGACCCTGCTGCAACGTGATGAAGCCTATCGCGCGCTGCGGGTCAGCCAGCAGCAGTTGCTCGACACCAACCTGATGCTGCAGCGGTTGATGAACTCCGATGGCCTCACCGGGCTGTCCAATCGGCGCCATTTCGACGAGTACCTGGAGCTTGAATGGCGACGGGCGATACGCGAGCAACAACAGTTGTCGCTGCTGATGATCGACGTCGACTACTTCAAGGCCTACAACGACAGCTTCGGCCATTTGGCCGGCGACGAGGCCCTGCGCCAGGTCGCCGAGGCCATCCGCGGTTCCTGCTCGCGTCCCACCGACTTGCCGGCGCGCTATGGGGGCGAGGAGTTCTCCTTGGTGCTGCCCAATACCTCGCCCGGCGGTGCGCGGCTGATCGCCGAGAAACTGCGCCAGACCGTCCTGGGTCTGAACATCCCCCATACCGCGCCCGAGGCAGACGCGCGCCTGACAGTGAGCATAGGCCTTGCGACCCTCACGCCCAGCGTTGGCAGCCACAGCCGGCAGCTGATCTCGGCTGCGGACAAGGGGCTGTATCTGGCCAAGAACAATGGTCGCAATCAGGTGGGCGTTGCCTGACGCTCTTAGGGTCTGCCGCCAGCGTCCACACCATTAGCGGCGGCCCTCGCGGTTACCGCCCGGCGGGTCTGCCGTCGGGGCGAGGACTGCGTTATACTCGCGGGCTTTTCACCGAATTCGCACGAGTAGCCCGCCCATGGAAATCCAACCGATCCTGAACACCATCAAGGACCTCACCGAACGCTCCCAGTCCATTCGGGGGTATCTTTGACTACGATCAAAAAGCTGATCGCCTGATCGAAGTCAATCGCGAACTGGAAGACCCTGCCGTCTGGAACAAGCCCGAGTACGCTCAGGGCTTGGGCCGTGAGCGCGCCATGCTGGCGCAGGTCGTCGAGACCCTGGACAAACTGTCCAATGGCCTGTCCGACTGCAAGGACCTGCTCGACATGGCCGTCGAGGAAAACGACGAAGGCGCCGTCAACGACGTTGTGACCGAGCTGCAAGGCCTGGAAGAAAACCTGGCCCAGCTTGAGTTCCGTCGTATGTTCAGCGGCGAGATGGACATGAACAACGCCTACCTGGACATCCAGGCCGGTTCCGGTGGCACCGAGGCGCAGGACTGGGCCAATATCCTGCTGCGCATGTACCTGCGCTGGGCCGACAAGCGTGGTTTCGATGCCACCATCATCGAGCTCTCCGAGGGTGAAGTCGCCGGCATCAAAGGCGCGACCGTACACATCAAGGGCGAATACGCGTTCGGCTGGCTGCGTACCGAGATCGGTGTGCACCGCCTGGTGCGCAAGAGCCCGTTCGACTCCGGAGCCCGTCGCCACACCTCGTTCTCGGCGGTGTTCGTCTCGCCCGAGATCGACGACAAGGTCGAGATCGAGATCAACCCGGCCGACCTTCGCATCGACACCTACCGCTCCTCCGGTGCAGGTGGTCAGCACGTGAACACCACCGATTCGGCGGTCCGTATCACCCACGTGCCGACCAACACCGTGGTGGCCTGCCAGAACGAACGTTCCCAGCACGCCAACAAGGACACCGCCATGAAGATGCTGCGGGCCAAGTTGTACGAGCTGGAAATGCAAAAGCGCAATGCCGCCTCGCAAGCTCTGGAAGACAGCAAGTCGGACATCGGCTGGGGTCACCAGATCCGCTCCTACGTGCTCGATGACTCGCGCATCAAGGACCTGCGTACCGGCGTCGAGCGCAGCGACTGCCAGAAGGTCCTGGACGGCGACCTCGACCAGTACCTGGAAGCGAGCCTCAAGCAGGGGCTGTAAACCGCACACGACCGCCGCGATACGAGGCCCGCCCCGTATCGCGTGCCCTGCCCGACAGGGGCAACGAACACCTGATGGAAACAATGACGACATGAGCGACCTCAAGACCGAATCGCAAGACCTGCAACAGGAAGAAAACGCCCTGATCGCACTGCGCAAGGAAAAACTTGCCGCCGAGCGTGCCAAGGGCAACGCCTTCCCCAACGACTTCCGTCGCGACAGCTATTGCAACGACCTGCAGAAGCAGTACGCGGACAAGACCAAGGAAGAGCTGGAAGCAGCCGCGATTCCGGTCAAGGTAGCCGGTCGCATCATGCTCAACCGTGGCTCGTTCATGGTCATCCAGGACATGACTGGTCGCATCCAGGTCTACGTCAACCGCAAGACCCTGCCCGAAGAGACCCTGGCCGCTGTCAAGACCTGGGACCTGGGCGACATCATCAGTGCCGAAGGCACCCTGGCCCGTTCGGGCAAGGGCGACCTGTACGTCGAGATGACCAACGTGCGCCTGCTGACCAAGTCGCTGCGCCCGCTGCCGGACAAGCACCACGGCCTGACCGACACCGAGCAGCGCTACCGCCAGCGCTATGTCGACCTGATGGTCAACGAGGAAACCCGCCACACCTTCCGTGTCCGTTCCCAGGTCATCTCGCACATCCGCAAGTTCCTGATCGAACGCGACTTCCTCGAAGTCGAGACTCCGATGCTGCAGACCATTCCAGGTGGCGCGGCGGCAAAGCCGTTCGAAACCCACCACAACGCCCTGGACATGGCCATGTTCCTGCGTATCGCGCCGGAGCTTTACCTCAAGCGGCTGGTTGTGGGTGGCTTCGAGAAAGTGTTCGAGATCAACCGCAACTTCCGTAACGAAGGCGTCTCGACCCGGCACAACCCCGAGTTCACCATGCTCGAGTTCTACCAGGCCTACGCCGACTATCGCGACAACATGGACCTCACCGAAGAGCTGTTCCGCGAGCTGGCGCAACTGGTTCTGGGCACCACCGATGTGCCGTACGGCGACAAGGTGTTCCACTTCGGCGAGCCGTTCGCCCGCCTGTCGGTGTTCGAGTCGATCCTCAAGTACAACCCTGAGCTCACCGCCGCCGACCTGCAGGACGTCGACCGCGCCCGTGAGATCGCCAAGAAGGCCGGCGCCAAGGTGCTCGGCCATGAAGGCCTGGGTAAGCTGCAGGTGATGATTTTCGAAGAGCTGGTCGAGCACAAGCTGGAGCAGCCGCATTTCATCACCGAGTACCCGTTCGAAGTGTCGCCGCTGGCCCGTCGCAACGACGAGAACCCTGCCGTCACCGATCGCTTCGAGCTGTTCATCGGTGGCCGCGAGATTGCCAACGCCTACTCCGAGCTCAATGACGCCGAAGACCAGGCTGAGCGTTTCCTGGCCCAGGTGGCCGAGAAGGACGCCGGTGACGACGAGGCCATGCACTACGATGCCGACTTCGTTCGCGCTCTGGAATACGGCATGCCACCTACCGCAGGTGAAGGCATCGGCATCGACCGCCTGGTCATGCTGCTGACCAATTCGCCGTCGATCCGTGATGTGATCCTGTTCCCGCACATGCGTCCACAGGCCTGAGCATCCTGAACAAGCCGCCTTTCGGGGCGGCTTTTTCATGCCTGCGGTTCGAAAGTGACTGATTGGTCACGGCGCAGGTGCCGAGTCGCTTTTGAAGCACCACCGAACCTATCAGGCGTGGCCTTGATCGTAATTGGGCCGCAACAAGCTACAACCGTCTTTACTCAAAGCAGAGGGGATCGACCCTCACCGAGATTCAACGAGGTATTCATCGTGACTCCCGCAATGGCCCAACAAGGCGCGGCAGGCGTGGCAAGCGCCGTCGCCGAAAGCGTGCAATACCAGGGGCGCAAGACAGCCCGCCAAGGCAGCGAGCAGCGCCGGCAGCAAATTCTCGACGCGGCAATGCGCATCATCGTGCGTGACGGCGTGCGCGGTGTACGTCACCGAGCGGTGGCCGCCGAGGCCGGCGTTCCGCTGTCGGCGACCACTTATTACTTCAAGGACATCGAAGACCTGCTGACCGACACCTTCGCTCAGTACGTCGAGCGCAGCGCCGCCTACATGGCCAAGCTCTGGGCCAGTTCCGAAGTGGTGCTGCGCCAGTTGCTCGCCCAGGGCGACGGCAGCCCCGAGGCCCGGGCACGCCTGGCGGACGAGGTGGCGCGCATGATGGCCGATTATGTCAGCCGTCAGTTGCACACTCGGCGTGACTTCATCATGGCCGAGCAAGCCTTCCGCCAGGAGGCCTTGCTGTGCCCGCGTCTGGCTGAACTGGTCAGCGCCCACGAGCAGATCCTCCTGCACGGCGCACGGCAAATGCTGCAGGTGGTGGGGTCGCGTCAGCCCGAGCAGGATGCTCAGATGTTGACGGCCATAATCGAGCAGATGGAATATCAGGGCCTGCTCAAGGATGCGAATGCGCAAGCCGATGGGCAGATGCTCGCTATCCTTACCCGATACCTGCACCTGGTGCTGGCATCGGCCTAGGCCACGACCGGCCCGAGGGGCGATCGATCTTTTCAAGGAGAACCTGATGAAAGCCTGGCGTCTGGTGTTGTTGACTTTGTCATTCCTGCTGCTCGGTGGATGTCTGGTGACCTTCCATGAGCCTCTGCCCAGCAACCAGGCAGCGCCCAAGGCTCTGCTTGGCAAGTGGAGCAGCAAGGACGCCTGGGGCGAGCCGCTCAAGCTCAGCATCAGCCGTGTGGGCGGGGATGCCTATAAAGCGGTGGCCACGGCCAAGGGCAAGGCGCCGGAAGAATATGTCTTTACCGTGTCCCAGCATGGCAATCGCTGGTATCTGTCGGCCGGTGTGCCCAAGCGCCTGGGCGGCAACTTCCTGATCGGCGGCTTCGAGGTCGTCGATGGCAAGGAGCTTGTGCTCTACAACCTCGATGTCGACCAAGTGCAGCAGGCGGTCAAGAAGAAGGAGTTGACCGGACGCAGCACCGAGGTGCCGGAGGACAACGGCGAAGGTGTGCTGATCGACAGCCCGTCGGCGCGGGTGCTGGCCTATCTGGACGATCCGGCCAACTCCGACCTGTTCGTCGAGGTGGCACGCTTCCAGCGAAGTGGCAAATAGCGCACTATCGCTGGCTTGGCTGGCCTCTTCGCGGGCGTTCACGCTGTACCTGTGGGAGCGGGTCTGCCCGCGAAGGGGCCGACCACGAGCTTGATTCAACAAGGAGTCCGGGGTGGACGAGTACCAGCAGACCATACGCGCGCTCTCCGACCGCATCGTCGCGGCGCAGACGCCCATCCGCGTGCTCGATGCGGTGAAGTGGGACGACAATATCCGCAACGGCTTTCTCAAGGCCAAGGGCAAGGAGCCCCCGGCCGTGGACCGTGCCTATTACCAGGGGCGACCGCTGTCGTTCGATTCCAACTCGGTGAAGGCCGAGTTCCAGAGCATCGAGCGTGACATCACTCGCCAGCTCGGTCAGTTCAACCCGGTCGGGCAGATCATGCGGCGCATGTGCAAGGAGTACCGCATGGTGGTGCGCATGCTCGAAGCCCGTGGCACCGAGGATTTCGGCCTGATTTCCCAGGAGCTGTATGGCGCGGCCTCCGACGCCTTCCATGCCGGCGACCCGACCCTGGCCGACCTGGGCCTGATGCTGTCCGATTATCTGAACAACATCGACGGCCGGGGCGACCTGAAGGACGAGCCGAAGAACCTTACCGCCAAGGAAGCCGTAGCGATCCTTCAGCGGCGCTTGAACAAGGTCTTCGGCGAGGCCGAGGAGACCATCCGCGTGTTCGAGTCCGACGGTATCGTGGCCGACGCTGCGGCCGGTGCCGATTACATCAAGGTGCGTGCCGACGCGATGTTCAACAGCCGAGACGTGCGCGCACTGGAGGTCCACGAAGGCCTGGTGCACGTGGGCACCACGCTCAATGGCCTCAACCAGCCGATCTGCACGTTCCTGGCGAAGGGGCCTCCCTCGTCGACCGTGACCCAGGAAGGGTTGGCCATTCTCATGGAGGTGATCGCTTTCGCCTCCTACCCCAGCCGCCTGCGCAAGCTCACCAACCGCACCCGGGCCATCCACATGGTGGAGGAGGGGGCGGACTTCTTGCAGGTCTACGAGTTCTTCCGCGGCCAGGGCTTCGAGATGGCCCAGAGCTACAGCAATGCCAGCCGGGTATTTCGCGGGTCGGTGCCCAACGGACTGCCATTTACCAAGGATTTGTCCTATCTCAAGGGTTTCATCATGGTTTACAACTACATTCAGTTGGCCGTGAAGAAAGGCAAGCTCGAGCAGATCCCGCTGTTGTTCTGCGGCAAGACCACCCTGGAAGACATGCGCACCTTGCGTCAGCTGGTCGAGGAGGGCCTGGTGGAGCCGCCCAAGTACCTGCCGGAACAGTTCCGCGACCTCAACGCCCTGTCTGCGTGGATGTGCTTCTCCAACTTCCTCAACCACCTGAGCCTGGATCGTATTGAAGCCGACTACGCGAACATTCTCTGAAGCCTGTCGCCGCCTCATCCTGGGCTTGCTCGTGCTGGGATTGTCGGGGTGTAGCAGCTTGTTGTTCTTCCCGGAGCCGGGCCTGCCGTTCACCCCGCAGAAGGCGAAGCTCGAATTTCGTGACGTGACCCTCATCGCCGCCGACGGTACGCGTCTACACGGCTGGTGGATGCCGGTCAAGCCAGGGGTCCAGGTCAAGGGCACGGTATTGCACCTGCATGGCAATGGCGGCAACCTGGCCTGGCATCTGGGCGGCAGCTATTGGCTTCCAGAGCAGGGCTACCAGGTGCTGATGATCGACTATCGCGGCTATGGCCTCTCCCAGGGCAAGCCGAGCCTGCCGGCGGTTTACCAAGACATCGAGGCGGCCATGGATTGGCTGGACAACGCCCCGCAGGTCCAAGGCAAGCCCTTGGTGCTGCTGGGCCAGAGCCTCGGCGGCGCCATGGCCATTCACTACCTGGCGGCCCATCCTGAGCAACGTCAACGCTTCAGTGCGCTGGTATTCGACGGTGTACCCGCCAGCTATCGGGAAGTGGGGCGCTTTGCCCTGAGTACGTCATGGCTGACCTGGCCGTTGCAGGTGCCATTGTCCTGGCTGGTGCCGGACGGCGACAGCGCGATCCGCTCGATCGAGCGCCTGGACACCCCGCCCAAGCTGTTTTTCCACAGCATCGACGACGACCTGGTGCCCATGGACAGCGGCATCCGTCTGTACCAGCACGCCCCGCCACCTCGGGTGCTGCAACTGACCCGAGGCGGGCATGTGCAGACCTTCGCCGACCCGACGTGGCGCCAGGTGATGCTGCGCTTCCTCGACGACCCCAGCCATTTCGATGGCCTTCGGCGCCTAGCCGAAGTGCCCAACTACCCTGATGAGAAGAACGCGCAATGAGTGAAGAACGCAACGCCATCCCGATGATCCTGACCGCCGTGGGTACCATCATCGTGACGGTAGGGACCCTGTGGTATTACGGTTACTTGCATTTCGCCAAGCCCGAGGACGCCCTGTTGCTGCAGGACTACACCATGCTCAAGACCCTCCCCGGCGAGGACTACAAAGTCTCCCTCGACCCGGCGCCCCAGGTGGCGCAGTGCGTCGATGGCGTGCTGGTGCTGTTCGACACCCAGCAGAAGGGCCTGACTGGCGTGCTGGTGGACAACCGCAAGCGTGCCATTCGCTGTATGGGGCAGGAGACCCCGCAACAGCTGCAATGACCTGCATTCTGGATGCCTTCGCGGCGAAAGCCGCGAAGAGCCAGGACAGACAAAGAAAAGCCCCGCGACGATCGCGGGGCTTTCTTGTTTCATTGTGCCAGCCTTACTGTTGGATCTGGCTTACCGAACGCGGCTGCACCGGCTGGTTGTCATTGGAGATGGTCACCTCCACCCGACGGTTCTGGGCGCGGCCAGTGTTGCTGCCATTGTCGGCGACCGGGTACTCCTTGCCGTAACCCTGGGCGACGATGCGTGCCGGGTCGACACCTGCGCGTACCAGGGCCATGCGCACGCTGTTGGCGCGTCGTTCCGACAGGCCTTGGTTGTAGCTCGCCGAGCCGACGCTGTCGGTGTATCCCTCGACGATGACCTTGCGCTCAGGGTTTTCCTGGAGGAACTGGGCCAGCTTGGTGATGTTGGGGTAGGCGCTGCTCTTGAGCTCGGCCTTGTTGAAGTCGAACAGTACATCCCCGAAGGTCACCAGGGTGCCTCGATCAGTCTGCTTGGCGTTGAGGCTTTCCTGCAGCTTGCGGATCTGTGCGTCACGGGCGTCCAGGCGGGCCTGAGCGCGTTGTGCGGAGGCGTTCTTCAACTCGTTTTCAGCCGAGCGCAGGGCGATGGTCTGCTTGGCCACTTCCACGCGCTGGTTGGTCAGGTAGGCCAACTGGTCGACTGTCTTGTCGTCCTCTCGCTCCATGAATGCCTTGTCGGCTTTGTTCAGCCAGTCCTGGGCGTCCTTGGTCTCGAGGGCCGCCAGCTTGCTGGCCTGCGGATCGCTTTGCAGGCTGGAGAAGTTGGTGCGGGCGGACTCGAGATTGGGGTTCGGATCATGGGCGCAGGCAGCAAGGCCTACGCACAGGGCCAGCAGGGTGGGGATCATGAGGTAATTGCGCATAGTGTTCATCCTTTGATCAATGACGAAGGCTCAAACGGGGCAGGGCAGCGCTCATTCGGCGCTGCGCAGGCCTTCCTCGCGAAGGTCCTGGACACCTTCACGGCTGTCCTGCAGGGCCTTCTGCGCCTTGGCGGCCTGAGCCTTGCGCTCGGCCACGCGTGCATCCCACTCGGCTTGTTCAGCCAAGCGCTTGGCTTCGTCGTACTGCTTGTCATGCATGGCGATCTCGGCCTGCTTGAACTTGTCCTGGGCAGCCTTCATTTCCACGGCGGCAAACTCGGTGCCACCGGCGCTGACCGCGGAATTGACCGCGGACTGGGTGACGGCGTATTGCTCGGAGGGCGGTTTTCCGGCACAACCGGCCAGCAGCAGGCTGCCGCCCAGCGCCAGCGCGGCGAGCTTGAGCCCGCGCAGCGGCGTGGAGGAGGGGTGAGGTGTGCGGGTCTTCATGATGGTCAGCTCCATGGGATCACTCCTGTTTACGACGGTATCCTTAGCAGTCCATCGCTTTTTCCCTGTCATCTGCGCGCATTTCGGCCGAACTGTGCACAACGGCGTGTGTGCAGGGTTTTAGCGTGATGGCTACAGGCTGTGACTTGGGCTTTTTTCCGATAGTTCAGAAAAAAATGCCGAGCCTGTGCAGACGTGCAGGGGCCGTGGAAGGGGATCGGTGGCAAATCAAGACTGTGCGACAAGGCGAACGGGGCGAGGCGGGGCAGCAGTCCCGTGCCCCGCCAACGCGGGGGCAAGTGTCAACTCGAATGACTTTTCGACAGTGCCTGTTCGGCCTGCACGTAGGCGGGTGTCTTGCCGATGTCGGCGTAGATCTCCTCGCCCTCCTCGACACGGATCACCTGCGAGCCTTTGACGTAGGGGATGGCCTTTTCCGCCTCCTTGATGGCGGATTGCAACAGGCTCTCCGTGACGAAGGCCTCGTCCAGCCCGTAGGCCTGCGCGAATGCCTTGATCTTGACCAAGTCCTGCTTGTGCAGGGTAAGGGTGTATTCGACGCGTTCGCAGTTCTCGCGGGCCTTGGATTCCCAACTGTCCAGCATGTGCCTGAAGGTGTCCATGGAAAACTCCTCGCTCGAAACCTGAAGTGGGCATGACTTCGGATGCCTTGCATTCACTTTAGTTGCTCGGTGCCGAACCGGCTTGCCAGTACGGCCTTGCCATGGGCACTCTTGGGCAATGTTCCTGAGCGGATGCGCGGTGAGCCGCGCCGGAGAGAAGGCCAATGACCGATATCGATGTACGCTTGCGTGAGGATGTCCATCTGTTGGGTGAACTGCTGGGCGAGACCATTCGCCAGCAGCATGGCGAGGCGTTCCTGCAGAAGATCGAAGACATCCGCCACAGTGCCAAGGCCGACCGCCGTGGCGCTGCAGAGCAACTGAGTTCGACCTTGGGCGATCTGGCCGACGACGACCTGCTACCGGTGGCTCGGGCGTTCAACCAGTTTCTCAACCTGGCGAACATCGCCGAACAGTACCAGTTGATCCGCCGTCGCGATGTTGGCCAACCCGAGCCTTTCGAAGCGCGCGTGCTGCCGGAATTACTGACCCGGCTGAAGCAGGCCGGTCATTCGGACGATGCCCTCGCCAGGCAGTTGGCCAAGCTGGACATCCAGCTGGTGCTCACCGCCCACCCCACCGAAGTGGCCCGCCGTACACTGATCCAGAAATACGATGCCATCGCCGGCCAGTTGGCTGCGCAGGATCACCGTGACCTGACACCTGCTGAGCGCCAACAGGTGCGTGAGCGCTTACGGCGTCTGATCGCCGAGGCCTGGCACACCGAGGAAATCCGGCGCACCCGGCCGACGCCGGTGGACGAGGCCAAGTGGGGCTTCGCGGTGATCGAGCATTCCTTGTGGCAGGCGATCCCTAACCACCTGCGCAAGGTAGATCACGCGTTATTCGAAGCGACCGGTCTGCGCTTGCCGCTGGAATCCGCGCCGATCCGTTTCGCCTCCTGGATGGGCGGCGATCGCGATGGCAACCCCAATGTCACCGCGGTGGTGACCCGCGAAGTGCTGCTGCTGGCCCGCTGGATGGCGGCTGACCTATTCCTGCGTGACATCGACTACCTGGCTGCCGAGCTGTCGATGCAGCAGGCCAACAATGCCCTGCGCGAGCGCGTGGGTGACAGTGCCGAGCCTTATCGCGCCTTGCTCAAGCAAGTGCGCGAACGCCTGCGCGCCACCCGTGCCTGGGCCCACGCGGCGCTGAGCAGCGCCCAGGCACCTGGGGCCGATGTGCTGACCAGCAACCGCGAGCTGATCGAGCCGCTTGAGCTGTGCTATCAGTCCCTGCATGAATGCGGCATGGGTGTCATCGCTGACGGCCCGCTGCTCGACACCTTGCGCCGGGCCGTGACCTTCGGCTTGTTCCTGGTGCGCCTGGACGTGCGTCAGGATGCCGCCCGGCACCGCGACGCGCTGACCGAAATCACCGACTACCTGGGCCTGGGGCGCTATGCCGACTGGGACGAGGAACAGCGCATCGCGTTCCTTCAGGCGGAACTGAAAAACCGCCGGCCGTTGTTGCCTGCGCACTTCAAGCCCGACGCCGAGACTGCCGAAGTGCTTGCCACCTGCCGCGAGATTGCCGCCGCGCCGGCGGCTTCGCTGGGGTCCTATGTCATCTCCATGGCCGGGGCCGCATCCGATGTGCTGGCTGTGCAATTGCTGCTCAAGGAGGCCGGCCTGACCCGGCCCATGCGCGTGGTGCCGCTGTTCGAGACCCTCGCCGACCTGGACAACGCCGGGCCGGTGATGGCGCGCCTGCTGGGCCTGCCGGGCTATCGTGCCAGCTTGCATGGACCGCAGGAGGTGATGATCGGGTATTCCGACTCCGCCAAGGACGCAGGTACCACAGCGGCGGCCTGGGCCCAGTACCGGGCTCAGGAAAACCTCGTGCGCATCTGTCGAGAGCATCAGGTCGAGCTGCTGTTGTTCCATGGCCGTGGTGGCACTGTCGGCCGAGGCGGCGGGCCAGCCCACGCGGCGATCCTGTCGCAGCCACCCGGCTCGGTGGGCGGGCGGTTCCGCACCACCGAGCAGGGCGAAATGATCCGCTTCAAGTTCGGCCTGCCCGGCATCGCCGAGCAGAACCTCAACCTATATTTGGCCGCCGTGCTCGAGGCGACCCTGTTGCCGCCGCCACCCCCGCAGCCCGCCTGGCGCGAGCTGATGGACCAGCTTGCTGCCGACGGCGTCAAGGCGTATCGCGCCGTGGTGCGGGAAAACCCCGACTTCGTCGAGTACTTCCGCCAGTCCACGCCGGAGCAGGAGCTCGGACGCCTGCCGCTGGGCAGCCGTCCGGCCAAGCGCCGTGCCGGCGGCATCGAGAGCCTGCGTGCTATTCCGTGGATCTTCGGCTGGACCCAGACGCGCCTGATGCTGCCGGCCTGGCTGGGCTGGGAGACGGCCCTGAGCAATGCCCTGGCGCGTGGGCAGGGCGAGCTGTTGGGACAGATGCGTGAACAGTGGCCGTTCTTCCGCACCCGAATCGACATGCTGGAGATGGTGCTGGCGAAAGCCGATGCCGAGATTGCCAAGGCCTACGACGAACGTCTGGTGCAACCGCACTTGCTTTCCCTGGGGGCACATCTGCGCGACCTATTGTCGCAGTCGTGCCAGGTGGTGCTGGGGTTGACCGGGCAATCGGTGCTACTGGCTCACAGCCCCGAGACCCTGGAGTTCATCAGCCTGCGCAATACCTATCTGGACCCGCTGCATCGCCTGCAGGCCGAATTGCTGGCGCGCTCTCGGAGCCGGGAAGCCGCTCTGGACAGCCCATTGGAGCAGGCCCTGCTGGTCACGGTGGCGGGTATCGCCGCTGGTCTTCGCAATACCGGTTGAGGCGTTCGGCGGCTGACCTTGGCTGGGGGCCGCAGGCCCCTCGGCCGAGGTTGTGCTGGCAGGTTGCGCCGGGCGCAACCGCGCTGTGAAACGGGCCCAAGTGGCGATTTCCTGCAACTTTGGGACGCTTGTCTGGTTGCTGGGCGCTGTGTATCTTGAGCAGCCTTTTGACCGATTTTCGGTCTCACCCGATTTTTCGGACTTGGCCTTCTGCGCCGAATCCGTTGATTTACATAGAAAAATATGAGGAGCACAAGATGCGCGTAATTCTGCTGGGAGCTCCCGGGGCCGGTAAAGGTACTCAGGCAAAGTTCATCACCGAGAAGTTCGGTATTCCACAGATCTCCACCGGTGACATGCTGCGTGCCGCCGTCAAGGCCGGCACCCCGCTGGGCCTTGAACTCAAGAAAGTCATGGATGCCGGCCAGCTGGTTTCCGACGAGCTGATCATCAGCCTGGTCAAGGAGCGCATCGCCCAGCCGGATTGCGCCAAGGGCTGCCTGTTCGATGGCTTCCCGCGCACCATTCCCCAGGCCGAGGCCATGGTCGCCGCAGGTGTCGACATCGACGCCGTGATCGAAATCGCCGTTGACGACGAAGAGATTGTCGGCCGCATGGCCGGCCGCCGTGTGCACCTGGCTTCGGGCCGTACCTACCACATTCAGCACAACCCGCCGAAAGTGGAAGGCAAGGACGATGTCACCGGCGAAGACTTGATCCAGCGCGACGACGACAAGGAAGAGACCGTGCGTCACCGCCTGTCGGTATACCACAGCCAGACCAAGCCGCTGGTTGACTTCTACCAGAAACTCTCGGCCGCCAACAACGGCAAGCCGAAGTACAGCCACATCGAAGGTGTCGGCTCGGTCGAGGCGATCACTGCCAAGGTGCTGGCAGCCCTGAGCTGATCCATCTCCGTGCGTCACGACGGCCCGCTTGCGGGCCGTTGTCGTTTATACTGCCGCTCTTTTCCCCGTTGCCTGGATACCTCGTTCGATGACCACCCTGCTGGCCCTGGATACCGCTACCGAAGCCTGTTCCGTCGCTCTGCTGCATGACGGCAAGGTGACCAGCCATTACGAGGTGATCCCGCGCATGCACGCGCAAAAGCTGCTGCCGATGATCAAGCAGTTGCTGGCCGAGTCAGGCGTGGCGCTCAGCGACGTGGATGCCATTGCTTTCGGTCGTGGCCCCGGGGCGTTCACCGGGGTGCGGATCGCCATCGGTGTGGTCCAGGGCCTGGCCTTCGCTCTCGAGCGCCCGGTGCTGCCGGTCTCCAACCTGGCGGCGCTGGCCCAGGGTGCGCTGCGTGAGCGCGGGGTGCAGCAGGTCGCCGCCGCCATTGATGCCCGTATGGACGAGGTGTACTGGGGCTGCTATCAAGCCCATGACGGCGAGATGCGCCTGGTAGGGCGCGAGGCGGTGTTGCCGCCAGAACGTGTGCAGCTACCGGAGGCCTGCATCGGCGAGTGGTTCGGCGCCGGCACCGGATGGGGTTATGGCGAACGGCTGGCCGTGCCGGTGAGCGCAAGCGATGCCAGTTCGCTGCCCAACGCCCTGGACATCCTCGAGCTGGCCCGCTTCGCTTGGGCACGCGGCGAGGCCATCCCGGCCGAGCAGGCGCAACCTGTGTACCTGCGCGACAACGTAGCGACACCCAAGGCGCGCTGAGCCTCTCGTCAGTCGGCGCAGCGACGTCGCAACCTTTTGTGCGAACTGTGGTCCAGTTATCAATTGGGCATTAGCGAGGGATCTCTGATGCTGCTAAATTGCCATCATTGATCCTGAGTGCCTTGTCCATGCGTATCGATGGTTTCTCCTCCCAGTCCTATCCGATCAAGCGCACCCCGCGCAAGGCACCGGTGCGCGACGAGACCATCGACGATGCCGAACTGGTCGAGGACGTCGAAGCCCCTCAGGAGCCCCGCACCAACCGCCGTTCCGGTGGTCTGCCAGCCCGCCAGCAAGACATGATCTTTCCTCGTGCCCGTGATCGACGCACCGCTACCGCTCTGGCCAGCTACCTGGCCACCGCCGGTTTCACCGACTGGGAGATGGAAGTGCTGGGGTTGGACCTGTACATTTGATGGATGAATCCATCGCCCCTGCCTTACTTTCTCGGTTGTCCGTCCTGGAGCGAAAACGCCTGGCGCGACTACCTCTATCCCGCCGACGCCCGTCCTGCTGAATTTCTCGGCCTGTACAGCCGGGTGTTCAATGCCGTCGAAGGCAACACCACCTTCTATGCTCGTCCCGCGCCTGCCACGGTGGAGCGTTGGGCGCAGGTCATGCCCACGCATTTTCGCTTCACCGCCAAGTTTCCGGGTGATGTGACCCATGAGGGTGACCTGCGTGAGCATCTGGAGTCCGCGCTTGCATTCACCCGGCTGATGGCGCCGTTGGGCGAGCGGGTTTCGCCGTACTGGTTGCAGCTATCGGCCCAGTTCGGCCCTTCGCGGCTTGGCGAGCTGTGTCATTTTCTCGACCTAATCGGCGTGCCGGTGGCGGTCGAGGTGCGCAACGAGGCGTTTTTCGCCCGGGGCGAAGAGGAGCGCCAGCTCAACCGGCTGTTGCACGAGCGGGGTGTCGAGCGCATCTGCCTGGACCCACGGGCGCTGTTCAGTTGCACCTCGCGCGAGCCGGGTGTATTGCATGCACAGTCCAAGAAACCACGGGTCCCGCCACGTCCGGCTGCATTCAGCCAGCACCCTCAGGTGCGATTCATCGGGCATCCGGTGCTGGAGGCCAACGAGAGCTTTCTCACGCCCTGGGTGGAAAAGGTTGGCGCCTGGATCGAAGAAGGACGCAGTCCCTATGTCTTTTTGCATACCGCCGACAACCTGCAGGCCGCAGCCCTGGCCCTGCGTTTTCATGAGCGTCTGATGGCGCGTTTGCCGGGTCTTGACCCTTTGCCGGAATTGCCGCGTGCGCCCGAGGTCGAACAACTGGGACTACTCTGACGACTCCTGACTATCTGCCGAGGTTGAGACCATGGATGTGCAAACCCTGCGAGCCGAAGCCTTCAAGGCCATGCATGAGCGTGAGGGCGCTTTCGTCATTCCCAACCCCTGGGACGCAGGTTCTGCCCGCCTGCTGGCAAGCCTCGGCTTCGAGGCCCTGGCCACCACCAGTGCAGGTTTGGCGTTCAGCCTGGGGCGGCCGGATGCCGAAGGCGCCTTGAGTCTGGAGGAAACCCTGAGTAACGCCCGGTCGATCGTCGATGCGACTCCGTTACCTGTGGCCGCCGATCTGGAGAACGGCTTCGGTGACCTGCCACAGGATTGTGCCGAGACGATCCGGCGCGCGGCCCAGGTAGGGCTGGTGGGCGGCTCGATCGAAGACGCCAGCGGTCGCTGCGACGACCCCATCTACGACTTCGGCTTGTCGGTGGAGCGGGTGCGCGCCGCCGTGCAGGCTGCTCGTGCGCTGCCGTTTCCCTTCACCCTCTGCGCCCGCGCGGAGAACCTGCTGCACGGGCGCCTGGACCTGGATGACACCATCCGGCGCCTGCAAGCCTATGCCGAGGCGGGTGCCGATGTGCTTTATGCCCCAGGCCTGCGCGACGTCGAAGAAATCCGCGCCGTGGTGCAGGCGGTCGCGCCCAAGCCTGTCAACGTGCTGATGGGGCTGGCTGGTGTGCCGCTTAGCGTGAATCAGTTGCAGGACCTGGGGGTGAAGCGCATCAGCGTAGGCTCCTCGCTCGCACGCGCCGCGCTGGGAGCGTTGCAGCGGGCGGCGCTGGAGATCCGTGATCAGGGCTCGTTCGGCTACAGCGCGCAGGCCCTGCCGTTTGCCGAGCTCAACGACCTGTTCCGTCGCTGAGGCGCCCGTGCGTGTTGCCACGCTGCTGGTTGTCGGCCTGATGGCAATGGCGGCCCTGGCGTGGTATCTGGGCTGGCGACCACCTGCCGCCTGGAACCCCTGGGCGGTGCTGGACGTGCGCCAGCCGCCCAACTTCCTGACGCCCTACAAGCTCGCGCGCCTGCGCGAGAACCCACGTTTGTGCCTGCAGGCTTTGCAGACATCGGCCTTGCGCTACCGGCCACAGGCCGACAGCGCGCCCACGGCCAATTGCCCGCTGCGCAACGTGTGGCGAATCGAAACTGGCGAAGCGCGCCTTAGCAGCAGCTTCCTGGCGTCTTGCCCATTGGCGGTGGCCTACGCGTTGTTCGAAAAGCATGGACTGCAGCCCGCCGCGCAACGAATTTTTGGCCAGCCCGTGGCCCAGGTCGAGCATTTGGGCAGCTTTGCCTGCCGAAATGTGTACCACCGTAAACAAGGTCGGCTCAGCCAGCATGCCAGCGCCAATGCATTGGATATCACGGGTTTTCGCCTCAAGGATGGACAACACATCGTGCTGGCGAGGGATTGGCAGAAGGGCGGGGAGAAGGCGGCGTTTTTACGGGAGGTCCATGACGCGGCCTGCAACAGTTTCAATACGGTGCTGGGGCCGGACTACAACGCGGCGCACCACAACCACTTTCACCTGGACATGGGGCTCTGGCAGGTCTGCCGCTGAGCTCAGGCGTGCGTGCGCACGTTGTTCAGCACTACCGGGCGCGCCCAGTGAAGGTCGAACTCCAGATCGTTCTGCTGTTTGGCCAAGGTGGGTTCGTCGTAGGGCTCGGGGGCGTTTTCCAACAGATCCGTTTCGAACTCGGCGATGGGCAGGAACAACGCCCGCGGCGACGGCGCCGGGCCAGGCTCGGGAAGCGGATGGCCCTGACTCATGACCACTGGGCGCAACCAACTGTTGCTCAAGTCGAGCTGGCGCTGTTGTTCGATCAGTTCGGCGGTGCTGAACGGCTCGGGTGCGTTCTCCAGCAATTCGGTCTCGAATTCGGCCTTTGGCAGGAACAGCGGCTCGGGCGGTTTGACCTCGGTGTCGTGGACATCGCAGCTACGCTGGACATAGATCTGCGCCAGGGTGCGCACACCGCCCAGCGGTTCACCGCTTTCCTTGTCGACCTGCTTGGCGATGGCTTGGCTGACCGGGTCCGCTTCTGTCCCTTGCTGCTCGGCCAACGCGCGGGCGAAGAAATCCTGCCACAGGTGGCTTACGCCCCCGAGTGCCTGGGTGTTCTGTCGACCGTAGTTGCCGACAGGCGACAGGTAGGTCAAGCCGATGGGAAGGGTTTCTGACATGGCAGTCGCGCGCGTTGTGCTCTGGCAGAATAGCGGATACTGCGTGTATCGGCGGTGGCCGGGATTTCATTAATTTTTTCGAGTGCGCGAACCGATGGTGGAGCTAGAGCAGGGCATGGGTATCAGGGTCGAGGCGTTGTCGGCTGAGTTCCAGGCCCAGGCACAAGTGTGGGCCGAGCGCCTGGGTGTGCCGCTGGTGGATGACGAGGCGGGGTTTGCCGTGCAGGTCGGGCCTGATGGGTTGCAGATCCAGCAGCTAGGGCCGCAGGCGCCGGGACCGGTGCGGGTGGACTTCGTCGAAGGACAGGCGGCGCATCGACGGCTCTATGGCGGGGGTAACGGACAGATGATCGCCAAGGCCGTCGGCATCGCCCAAGGCGTCCGCCCCCAGGTGCTCGATGCCACTGCAGGCTTGGGCAAGGATGCGTTCGTGCTGGCCAGCCTGGGCTGCCAGATGACCCTGATCGAGCGCCAGCCGCTGATTGCCGCTTTGCTCGAGGATGGGCTGGCGCGGGCGCGTGGGGATGACGAGGTGGGAGCGATCGTCGAGCGCATGCACCTGCTGACCGGCAACGCCATCGAGCGCATGCGCGCCTGGGAGGGAGAGCCACCCCAGGTGATCTATCTCGATCCGATGTTCCCGCATCGGGACAAGAGCGCGCTGGTGAAGAAGGAAATGCGGGTGTTCCGGCCCTTGGTCGGTGATGACCTGGATGCGCCGGCGTTGTTGGAGGCGGCGTTGGCGTTGGCTTCCCACCGGGTTGTGGTCAAGCGGCCACGCAAGGCGCCCATTATCGATGGGCCCAAGCCGAGCCACAGTCTGGAGGGGAAATCGAGTCGGTATGACATTTATCCCAAGAAGGCGCTCAAGGCTTGATTAGGTTTGGGGCTGGGGCTGGGGCTGGGTTGTGGTTTTGAGGTTTGTGGGCTTATCCGTTTTTTGGGGTGACGCTTAGTCACCTTTCCGCCCTTACGGCGGGTCACTTTTGGTCTTGGCCAAAAGTAACCAAAAGCCGCGCGCCCCTGCATCCGGCCCGGCGCTTCGCACCGGGTTCCCTCGCTGCGGTGTCTTACGGGGCCTCGCGGCCTCCGGCTGGCTGCGCCAGCCTCCATCTCGCGACTTCGGCTACCGCCGAAGGGCGCTACGCGCCTGCCCCTACAGACACCTCCGCTCGGCCTGCTGATGGGGCGCAAGTTACGGGCGGCGTCTGGGCTGGCGTTGTTTCGTTCAGTGGTTTTTGTGGGGTATGTTCCGCCCATCGCGGGTAAACCCGCGAAAAGACCGGCACAAACAACAACTTAATCAGCTTGTTTGCCGTTGCTGTTGCTTTTGATGCTCGATAGTCCAGGCGCCACCCATCGCGACCTCAGGAGGCCGAGTGGAGGTGCCTGTAGGGGCAGGCGCGCAGCGCCCTTCGGCGCAGCCGAAGTTGCGAGATGGAGGCTTGCGCAGCAAACCGGAGGCCGCGAAGCCCCGAAAGGCGGCGGAGCGCAGGGAACCCCGGAGCGCAGCGCAGGGGCCGGATGTGGGAGGCAGCGGTTTTTGCCTACTTTTGCCCAAGAGCAAAAGTAGGTCGCCGTAAAGGCGAAAAGCGCCGGTGGCGCCACCACAAACACCGGATATTCACACAGCCTCAAAGCCCAAGCCCTTAAACCCGGTACCCCCGCATGAACAACCCAACCACCTCCCGCACATGCACCTCCGCCTCCTCCACCGTCAACGCCGGCGCACACCCCAGCAGCAACCGATAATCCGGCGCCCCCTTCACCAAGCAGAAGAAATGCTCAGCCGCCCGCAAGGGATTGTCGATCGCCAGCAACCCCCGCTGCGCGACACTGGCCAGCAGCGCTTCCATCCCGGCCAGCACCCGCTTGGGCCCCGCCTCCCAGAAGTACTCGCCAAAGCCAGGGTCCTGGTTCCCCAAGGCAATGATCAACCGGCTCAACTTGACCGACTCGTCACTGCTGATCAACGCCTGAAACCCCCGGGCAATATTCAGCAGCACCTGTTCCAGCGGAACGCCTTCGGGCAGCTCGAAGATCAGGTCAGGCAGTTGGGTCTGACACGTCGCCATGACGGCCGAACCAAACAGCGTCTGCTTGTCGTTGAAATGGCTGTAGACCGTGAGTTTTGAAACACCTGCCGCCGCAGCGACCGCATCCATGCTGGTGTTCGCATAGCCAAGACTCAGGAACAAGGTCTTGGCGGCTTCGAGGATGGCCTCGCGCTTGGCCAGGTCCTTGGGCCGGCCAGGGCCAGTGGGTGCGTCGTTGGACATGGGAATCCGCATCATGATGAAAAGTCCCCCATCTTAACGGGTCGCAGCGCATCCGGCTGCTAAAGGCGTGGATCGTTAATACGTTTTTCTCTGTGTTACCCGCTTCCCGACCCTGGTGTCCTGACTTAATATACTCACCAGTATAAATATTCGAGGCGCTCCTCGCGAAAGGACATCCATCATGTTGCGTCATGCCGTGCCCATCGTTTTACCCGCCACCTTGGCGTTTCTGCTGGTCGCTTGCGGTCAGGAGGCCGCGGCCCCTGCTGTGCCGCGCCCGGCGTTGGTGGTTCAGCCCCAGCCAACGGGTGCTTCGGCCGACAGTTATCCCGGCGAGGTGCGGGCTCGCTTCGAGCCTGAGCTGGCCTTTCGCATTGGCGGCAAGGTGAGCAAGCGCCTGGTGGAGGAGGGGCAGCGGGTCAAGGCCGACCAGCCGCTGGCCGAGCTCGACCCACAGGATGTCCGTCTGCAACTGGAGGCCAACCGCGCCCAGCTCGCTGCCGCCGAAGCCAACCTGGCCCTGGTGCGGGCTGAGCGCGATCGCTACCAGAAGCTGCTGGAGCGGCAGATGGTCAGCCGTTCCCAGTACGACAACGCCGAGAACCTCTATCGCGCAGGCCAGGCGCGTCTCAAGCAGGCCAAGGCGGAATTCGACGTGGCCGGCAACCAGGCGGAGTACGCCGTGCTCCGGGCACCTCAAGCAGGCGTGATCGCCAAGCGTCAGGTCGAGGTGGGTCAGGTTGTGGCGCCAGGGCAGACCGTGTTCACCCTGGCCGCCGATGGTGAGCGAGAAGTGCTCATCGGCCTGCCGGAGCAGCAATTCGCCCGCTTTGGCGTGGGGCAAACGGTGAGTGTGGAGCTGTGGTCGCACCCGAACGCGCGTTATCCGGGGCGCATCCGTGAGCTGTCTCCGGCGGCCGATCCTCGCTCGCGTACCTTCGCTGCGCGGATTGCCTTCACCACCTCCAGCACGCCGGCCGAGCTGGGGCAAAGCGCGCGAGTGTTCATTGCCCACGCTGAACGCGCGCCGCTGTCGGTGCCGCTTTCGGCGGTTACGGCCGAACAGGGGCAAGCCTACGTCTGGCGCATCGGCAAGGACAACCGCCTCGAACGCGCGGTGGTGCGCCTGGGCCCTTATGGCGATGACAGCGTGCCGGTGCTCGAAGGGCTGAAGGCGGATGACTGGGTAGTGGCCGCAGGTGGCCATGTGTTGCGCGAGGGCCAGCAGGTCCGGCCCGTGGACCGTTCCAACCGTGATGTGAACCTGGCGACCAAGGAGTAATTCCCGATGGGTTTCAACCTTTCCGCCTGGGCCTTGCGCAACCGGCAGATCGTGCTGTTCTTGATGATCCTCCTGGGCGCGATTGGCGCGATGTCCTACACAAAGCTGGGGCAAAGCGAGGATCCACCGTTCACCTTCAAGGCCATGGTCATCCGCACGATATGGCCGGGTGCTACCGCCGAGGAGGTCTCCCGGCAGGTCACCGAGCGCATCGAAAAGAAACTGATGGAAACCGGCGAGTACGAGCGGATCGTGTCGTTCTCGCGTCCAGGCGAGTCCCAGGTGACGTTCATGGCCCGGGACTCCATGCACTCCGATGCCATCCCCGAGCTGTGGTACCAGATCCGCAAGAAGGTCGCGGACATTCGCCATACCTTGCCGCCCGAGATTCAGGGGCCGTTCTTCAACGATGAGTTCGGCACGACTTTTGGCAACATCTATGCACTGACAGGTCCCGGGTTCGATTACGCCGTGCTCAAGGACTACGCCGACCGTATCCAGATCCAACTGCAGCGGGTCAAGGACGTGGGCAAGGTCGAGCTGATCGGCCTGCAGGACGAAAAAATCTGGATCGAGCTCTCGAACCTCAAGCTGGCCACCCTCGGCGTGCCGTTGCAGGCGGTGCAGCAGGCGCTGAGCGAGCAGAACGCGGTGAGCACCGCAGGTTTCTTCGAGACCCCCAGCGAGCGTTTGCAGTTGCGTGTCAGCGGACGTTTCGACAGCGTCGAGCAGATTCGCCAGTTCCCGATCCGCGTAGGTGATCGCACCTTCCGTATCGGGGATGTGGCCGAGGTCCATCGCGGCTTCAACGACCCACCTGCGCCACGCATGCGCTTCATGGGCGAGGACGCAATCGGCCTGGCGGTCTCGATGAAGGACGGTGGCGACATCCTGGTGCTGGGCAAGGCCCTGGAAGGCGAGTTCGCCCGCCTGGCGCGCAACCTGCCGGCGGGCATGGAGTTGCGCAAGGTTTCGGACCAGCCCGCTGCGGTGAAGGCAGGGGTAGGGGAGTTCGTCCAGGTCCTGGTCGAAGCCCTGGCCATCGTGCTGCTGGTGAGTTTTTTCTCCCTGGGCCTTCGCACCGGCCTGGTGGTGGCCCTGGCCATTCCACTGGTGTTGGCCATGACCTTCGCCACGATGCATTACTTCGGCATCGGCCTGCACAAGATCTCCCTTGGCGCACTGGTGCTGGCGCTTGGGCTGCTGGTGGACGACGCCATCATTGCCGTGGAGATGATGGCGATCAAGATGGAGCAGGGGTTCGACCGGCTCAAGGCGGCGAGCTATGCCTGGTCCAGCACGGCATTCCCGATGCTCACTGGCACCTTGATCACGGCGGCGGGCTTCCTGCCGATCGCCACGGCGGCCTCCAGTACTGGCGAATACACACGTTCTATCTTCCAGGTGGTGACCATTGCCTTGCTGACGTCCTGGGTGGCCGCGGTGGTCTTCGTGCCTTACCTGGGCGACCGCCTGTTGCCAGACCTGGCCAAGCGTCACGCCGAGGGCGCGCACGGTCCGGATCCTTATGGCACGCCGTTCTACCAGCGTGTGCGCCGCGTCGTGGAGTGGTGCGTACGCCGGCGCAAGACAGTGATCGTGCTGACGGTCGCGGCTTTCGTTGGCAGCATCCTGCTGTTCCGCTTCGTGCCCCAGCAGTTCTTCCCGGCCTCGGGCCGGCCCGAACTGATGGTCGACCTCAAACTCACCGAAGGTGCATCGCTGGCCAATACGACCGAGCAGGTCAAGCGACTGGAGGCACTGCTCAAGCAGCAGGATGGCATCGCCAACTATGTGGCCTATGTCGGCACGGGGTCGCCGCGTTTCTACCTGCCGTTGGACCAGCAATTGCCGGCGGCGAGCTTTGCCCAGTTCGTGGTACTGGCCAAGAGCCTGGAGGATCGTGAAGCCCTGCGCAGCTGGTTGATCGCCACGCTGGATGCGCAATTCCCCGAGCTGCGTGGACGGGTCACCCGTTTGGAGAACGGTCCGCCGGTGGGCTATCCGGTGCAGTTCCGGGTGACGGGCGAGCATATCGAGAAGGTTCGTGCCCTGGCGCGGGAGGTAGCGGTCAAGGTGCGCGAGAACCCCCATGTGGTGAACGTGCACCTCGATTGGGAGGAGCCGAGCAAGGCGGTGTTCCTGGAGATCGACCAGGACCGCGCCCGGGCCTTGGGCGTAAGCACCGCGCATCTGTCGAGCTTCCTGCAAAGCTCGCTGACCGGCACCACGGTCAGCCAGTACCGCGAAGACAACGAACTGATCGAGATCCTGCTACGCGGCACCGGCCAGGAACGCCGTGAGCTGGGCAACCTCGGCAGCCTCGCGCTGCCCACCGACAACGGCCAGAGCGTGGCGTTGTCCCAGGTGGCGACCTTGGAGTACGGCTTCGAAGAAGGCGTGATCTGGCACCGCAACCGCCTGCCCACGGTGACCGTGCGGGCCGACATCTATGACAAGGAGCAGCCGGCTACGCTCGTCAAGCAGATCCTGCCAACCTTGCAAACGGTGCGCGATACCTTGCCCGAGGGTTACCTGCTGGAAGTCGGTGGCGCCGTGGAAGATGCCGAGCGCGGCCAGCGTTCGGTGAACGCCGGCATGCCACTGTTCATCGTGGTGGTGCTGACGTTGCTGATGGTGCAGTTGCGCAGTTTTTCGCGCACGGTGATGGTGTTTCTCACCGCGCCCTTGGGGCTGATCGGCGTGACGCTGTTCCTGTTGGTGTTCCGGCAGCCTTTTGGGTTTGTCGCCATGCTCGGCACCATCGCACTGGCGGGGATGATCATGCGTAACTCGGTGATCCTGGTCGACCAGATCGAACAGGACATTGCGGCGGGGCTGGATCGCTGGCAGGCGATCATCGAAGCTACGGTGCGGCGCTTCCGACCGATCGTGCTCACCGCCCTGGCGGCGGTATTGGCAATGATCCCGCTGTCGCGCAGCGTGTTCTACGGGCCGATGGCGGTGGCCATCATGGGCGGGTTGATCGTAGCGACCGTGCTGACGCTGTTGTTCCTGCCAGCGTTGTATGCGGCGTGGTTCAGAGTGAGGAAAAGCGGCTAGCTGGGAGCGGCAAGCGGCAAGCCACAAGGGGGACGAGCCACGCAGGCCTCGCGTCTTGCTTGTGGCTTACCGCTTGAAACTTACAGCTTGCAGCCGCGCGCTTCAAAGCGCGCCGAACACCTTCTTGGCCAGGCTGGTCGCGGCCTGGGCTGGGTTCTGGCGAATGTTCTGCTCCTGCTTGCCGATCATCTCGAACAGGCCATCGAGCGCTTTCTCGGTCACGTAGTTCTCGATGCTCGCGCTCTTGGCGTCTACCACGCCTAGGGCCACGGCTTGGCCGGCGAAGTTGTTGTACTGCTGCGCCAGGCCAACCTTGTCGGTGGCTTGCTTGACGATCGGCAGGAACTTGGCGCGGATTTCTTCACGGCTGCTCTTGTTCAGGTACTGGGTTGCCGAATCCTGGCCGCCGTTGAGGATGTCCTTGGCGTCGGTCACGGTCATCTTCTTGACCGCATCGACCAGAATCGCCTGGGCCTGCGGAACCGCTGCTTCGGCCGCCTTGTTCATGCTGTTTTCCAGGGCTTCGACCTGCTCACCCTTGCCGAACATCTTCATGGCCTTGGCGGCCTTGCCCAGGTTGCCTGGCAATTCGATGCGCACATCCGGGTTGTTGCTGAAGCCGCCAGGCGTGCTCAGTTGCTTGACGGCGATCTGAGCGCCCTGGGTCAGGGCGTCCTTCAGGCCGCCGGTGGCATCTTTCTGGCTCAGGTCGCCGAGCGACAAGGCCAGGGCGCTTGCCGACAGCAGCAGGCCGGCGCACAGGGTGGTGAAGCGCAGGGAGGTGCGAATCATGCTGGGTATTTCCTTATAGCTGGGAGAGGGCGGGCTCAGCGCACCGGGTCGACCTTGATGCGCACAGGCTGCGGATCGCTGCCGTCGAGGTTCACGCCGTGGTGTTCGGTGTTGATGAACAGCAACTTGCCGTCCAGCTCGATGCGTGCGCTGACTGCGTAGCGGTGGCCGGCTTTGATCTGGGTCGGGTCGTAGGTGAGGTGAAACGGCAGCGGCACATTGCCCTTCACCGGGCCGGCCTGGTTGGCCAAGGTCACCGCCGGGGCGTCCATCAGCGAGACGTCTTGCAAACTCACGCTCAGGGTGGCAGCCGGTGGCAGAGCCATGCGTTGCAGATAGTAGACTTCGCCATCCAGGCTGGCCTGGTGGGAGGGTGTGTTGCTGGTGCAGGCTGCGAGCAGGGATACGCCGCACAGCATGAAGAGTTTTTTCATGGAATCTCCGGTGTCCTTGGGGTTGGCTTTTGGCCAACCTCAGGGACTTTAGCGGATTTTTCCGGAGTCTTCAGCGTTGGGGCTACTGCGTCCGGGCTTATCTCAGGCGGGTGCTACCTCCACCGGCTCATCGCGGTGCAGCGCTACCTGGCGGATCGACAAGCGCAGCTCCGCCGACAACACGCGCTTGGCCACGCCCTCGGCGAGTTCGCCGAGCTTGTCGTGATAGCCCAGCTTGCCTTGACCGTCGGGGCGCAGTACATCCTGGTCGATCAAGGTCTGGATGAAATGGCGGAACAGCGTCTTGTCGAAGAACTCCGGGGCATTCAGGCCATGCAGGATCGACAGGCGCTGGGCCATCATCACGCACAGGTCTTCCAGCTCCTCGGCGCTCAGGGTGTTCTGGCCGCTGTTGAGCAGCAGGGACGTGGCCATGTAGAAGCGTTGCAACGTCTGGGTGATGCTCCGGGCCAGCAAGGTCAACAGGACGAACTGCCGCGAACTTGGGGCCGGGCGCAGATAGACGCCGTTCTCGAAGCGCAGCAGACCCTGTGCTACCAATGCGTCGAGCCATTGGTCGATGACCTCGTCCAATTGCTCGGGTGTCCAGCGCAGGAACAGTTCAGCCTGCAGGTACGGATACAACGCCTTGACGTACTGGCCGACCAGTTCGCGGCTCATGCGTGAGCTGCTCAGGAAGAAGCTCGCCAGCAACGCCGGCAGGGCGAAGATGTGCAGGATGTTGTTGCGGTAGTAGGTCATCAACACTGCGTTGGCTTCATCCAGGTAGAGGATGCGGCCCAGGGCGTCCTTTTGCTCCGAGAGCAGGTCCATGCCCCTGACATGTTCGATCAAGGCCGGACCGTCACCCTCCGGCAGGGTGGTGTGAGGGGAGTAGGGGACCTGCCGCAGCAAGGCCAGGTACAGGTTCAGCACGCGGGTCAGGGCGCGTTCGTCCAGTGCCAGGCGGCTGGTGGACAGCAGTGCCAGGGCCACCAGGTTGACCGGATTGATCGCCGCCGCTTCGTTCAGGTGACGTGCCACGGTCTCGCCCAGGCGGGTGGTGGTTTCGTTCAGCCAGGCCGGGCGGAATTGCGGGCCCAGGGCTTGCTCGCGCCAACCGGGTTGCTGCTGGTCGAGGAAGGCATTGAGGCGGATCGGTTCGCCGAAATTGACATAGACCCGGCCAAAACGCTGCTTGAGTGCGCCGATGACCTTGAAGATGTCGAAGATCGACTCTTTCTTCTTGCTCGCCCCGCGCAGCTCGCCCAGGTAGGTACGGCCTTCGAGCACGCGCTCATAGCCGATGTACACCGGCACGAAGACGATCGGTGTGCGCGAGGAGCGCAGGAAGCTACGCAAGGTGATGGCCAGCATCCCGGTGCGCGGTTGCAGCATGCGCCCGGTGCGCGAGCGCCCACCTTCGACGAAGTACTCCACCGGGAAGCCCTTGGTGAACAAGGTGTGCAGGTATTCGTTGAATACCGCCGTGTACAGCGGGTTGCCCTTGAAGGTCCGGCGCATGAAGAAGGCGCCGCCACGGCGCAGCAGGCCGCCGATCACCGGCATGTTGAGGTTGATGCCGGCGGCGATGTGCGGGGGCGTGAGGCCGTTGCGGAACAACAGGTACGAGAGCAGCAGGTAGTCGATATGGCTGCGGTGGCATGGCACGTAGATCACCTCGTGCCCTGGCGCGATGCCTTGCACCTGCTCGATGTGGTTGACCTTGATGCCGTCGTAGATCTTGTTCCAGAACCAGCTGAGCACCACTTCGAGGAAGCGGATCGCCGTATAGGTGTAGTCCGAGGCGATCTCGTTGCCGTAACGCAGGGCCTGGGCTTCTGCCTTGGCGTAAGGGATCTTCTCGCGTTCGGCCTCGTCGCTGATTGCCTGGCGCACCAGTGGGTCATGGACCAGGCCCTTGACCAGGTTGCGTCGGTGGGAGATGTCCGGGCCGATGACGGCGGTTTTGAGGTTGCGAAAGTGCACGCGCATGATGCGCTGGGCCATGCGCACGGTGCGCTCGTGGCCTTTGTTGTGCTGGATCAGCTCGCGTAGGTGAATAGGCGCTGAGAACTGCACACGGGTTTTGCGGCCCAGGATCAGTATGGTCAGCAGACGGCGCAGGCGGCCGGTAACCGCCCAGCTGTCGGCGAACAGCAGTTTCCAGGGGCTGGACTCACTGGCGGGCGACTGGCCCCAGAACACGCTGACCGGAATGATCTGCGCGTCCTCTTCCGGATGCTGGCTCACTGCGCCGACCAGACGCTCCAGGGTAGGGGGCGCGCCGCGTTTGTCATGACGGCCGAGCCAGTCCGGATCGGGCGTCAGGTAGAAGAAAGCCGCAGGCTCCTGCAGCGAACCGACACTGACCGGCAGCACAGGACGCGGTAGCCCCGCCTTGGTGCATTCGCGATCGACGACGGCCAGGTCCGTCAGCGAAGGCGAAGGCAGGGCGTAGAACACGGGACGGCTGCGATCGAGCTTCAGAGACAGAGATGACTGGTTGATGGTTTCGGAGCGCACCCACAGGTACAACAGGCGACGCAAGGCGCCGAAAATCAGTCGGCGCAGGGGGGAACGGGTCATGGGTGTGTGCCCTGGGAGAGATTTTTAAGTGATATTCCAGGCAGTTAGTCTGCCGTATCTGCGCAAGTTCGGCAAAATTCGCCAAATCGACGCCCAGTCATGAAATTTTTTTGTTCGCTGTCATATACTCGGTCCGCAGCTTGCAAGATATTTCTGCGAGCTGCGTCGGCACGGGGTGGTGACCTCGTGCTTGCAAGGCGATCTTCAAAATAAAAATCCGGAGTAGTTCAGATGTCGTCTCGTGAGACTGGGAATGTGAAGTGGTTCAACGATGCCAAGGGTTATGGCTTCATTCAGCGTGAAGGTGGGGCGGATGTCTTCGTCCACTATCGTGCTATCCGCGGTGAGGGGCATCGTACCCTGGTCGAGGGACAACAGGTGGAGTACGCCCTTGTGCAAGGCCAGAAAGGCCTGCAGGCTGAGGACGTCGTCGGTCTCTGACCGCCGTCTGGAGCAGTAAGCTTCAAGCTGCAAGCTGTCCGTGGAGCTTGCAGCCTGATGCGATCCAACGTGAAGCTGCGGCGTGTCGGCAGTAGCCTCAGTGGGTGCGCCAGGTGATTTCCTGTTCACCGTCGGCGCTGATGCGGATCCAGCGATCGGCATCTTCTTCACCATCTTCTTCGGCCCAGCTGCCGGGTGCGCAGCGCACTTCGACGCCCAGCGCGGCATAGGCAGCGCGAGCACAGGCGATGTCGTCGTCCCATGGCGTCTGGTCGCTTTCGAGGAACAGGCTGTTCCATTTCCCTACAGCCTTGGGTACCCAGGTGACCGGAATGTTACCGGCCATGCATTTCCAGGTTTGGCCACGCTGCTGCCATTCGCTACAAGTACCCAATGCCTGGCTGAGCCATTCGGCCACTTGCTTGTGGTCGACGTCGGTGTCCTTGAGGTAGATCTCGATATCGGGTTGGCGCATAAAAAGGCTCCGGGTGTGCTCAGTCTTGGCGCACGAAATAGTCATAACGCATGGAAACCGTCACGTCGAACGGCTCGGGCTGGTCGATCACTCGTGCGCGTCTTTCGGCGCTGGCGCGCCAGCCGTGCGGTGTCATGGCCAGCAGGTCGGCGCGAGCCTTGGGCTCGGCCAGACTCAGGCGGAACTCGAGCACTTCGCCATGGGCGTGATGCATGCCCTCGGGAATCAGGGCCAGGTGCTTGTCATCGGCGTAAGGCCGTACTTCATCGTAGAGCACCTGGCGCAGTTCCATCAGATGGCCGCTGGTCGGCCCCACCCGCATCAGCCCGCCGCCGGGGCTGAGCAGGCGCTTGGCCTCCTGCCAGTCCAGCGGGCTGAACACGCTGGCGATGAATTGGCAGCTGGCATCGAGCAGCGGCACGCGAGCCATGCTCGCGACCATCCAGGTCACCTGCGGGGCCCGGCGGCACGCGCGCTTGACCGCCTCGCGGGAGATATCCAGCGCATAGCCTTGGGCTTGCGGCAACGCTTGGGCGATCTGCGCGGTGTAATAGCCTTCGCCGCAACCGATGTCGAGCCAGGCGCCGGGCTGGCGTTCGGCGGCCAGTTCAGCCAAGCGCCGGGCGACAGGCGCGTAGTGGCCAGCATCAAGGAAGTCGCGGCGGGCTTCGACCATCGCTTGGTTGTCGCCTGGATCGCGGCTGTTCTTGTGCTGCACCGGCAGCAGGTTCAGGTAGCCCTGGCGGGCACGGTCGAAGCGATGCCCGGCGGGGCACACCACGCCGTTGTCGAGCCGCGTCAGGGCGGCCTGGCAGAGCGGGCAGGCGAGCATCAGGCGAGCAACCGTACCAGGGTCTGGTAGTAAATCTCGGTCAGCAGGTCGAGGTCGCTGGCCAGGATGCGTTCGTCGACCTGGTGAATGGTCGCGTTGACCGGGCCGAGCTCGACCACCTGGGTGCCGAGGGTCGCGATGAAGCGCCCGTCGGAGGTACCACCGCTTGTGGAGGGCTGGGTATCACGACCGGTCACGCCCTTGATGCTGGCCGAAACCGCATCGAGCAGCTCGCCCGGCTCGGTGAGGAATGGCAGGCCAGACAGCGCCCAGTCGATGCTCCACTCCAGCTGATGCTTGTCGAGGATTGCTGCCACGCGAGCCTGCAGGCCCTCGACCGTGGATTCGGTGGAGAAGCGGAAGTTGAACAGCGCGGTCAGCTCACCCGGCACCACGTTGGTGGCGCCGGTACCGGAATTGAGGTTGGAGATCTGGAAACTGGTCGGCGGGAAGAACGCATTGCCTTCGTCCCAGTGTTCGGCGGCCAGTTCCGCCAGGGCCGGCGCGGCCAGGTGGATCGGGTTGCGCGCCAGGTGCGGATAGGCCACGTGGCCTTGCTTGCCGCGTACGGTCAGCTTGGCGCCGAGCGAGCCGCGACGGCCGTTCTTCACGACATCGCCCAGCAGGCTGGTGCTGGAAGGTTCACCGACGATGCACCAGTCCAGACGCTCGTTGCGTGCCTTGAGGCGTTCGACCACGGCCTTGGTGCCATGGTGCGCCGGGCCTTCCTCGTCGCTGGTGATGAGGAAGGCGACCTTGCCGCGGTGGTTCGGGTAGTCCCGCACGAAGCGTTCGCTGGCCACCACCATCGAGGCGAGGCTGCCTTTCATGTCCGCGGCGCCACGGCCGCAGAGCATGCCATCGGCATCGATCAGGGCTTCGAAAGGCTCATGTTGCCAGGCTTGCACCGGGCCGGTGGGGACCACGTCGGTGTGGCCGGCAAAACACAGCACGGGGCCTTCCTGGTTGCCGTGGGTGGCCCAGAAGTTGTCGACGTCCTCGATACGCATCGGCTCGAGTTCGAAACCGACGGCACCCAGGCGCTGCATCATCTGGGCCTGACAGTCGGCATCGACGGGAGTGACCGAGGGGCGACGGATCAGGTCGCAGGCCAGTTGAAGGGTAGGCGAAAGCTCGGCTGGGGCCGTCATGAAGGACTCCGGGGCAAGGCGGGCGGGAAAACAGGGGCGTTATCTTATATCAAACGAATAAGACGGGCACTGGGAATGGGGCCGCGCTGCGGCCCCTTCGCGACACAAGGCCGCTCCGACAGAAGTCATCGCTAACCCTGGAGGCGCTCCCACAGGGCGTGACCCGGCCAGCCCCTGTGTCAGGTAGCCTTGGCCTCGACGGCCTCATCCCCAGGCTTCGGCAAGGATGACAGCATTGCCATCACCAGCGCCGCCAGGTAAGGCAGCGACTGCACCAACAACATCGCCACCCAGAAGCGCATGTCCGCCCCCGGCAGGCCTTGGACCAGATAGATGCCCAGCGCAGCGCCCCAGAGCAGCAGCATGATGAACAACTCCTCGCGCGCCTCGGAAATCGCCACCAGCAAGCCATGGCTGTCGGCATTCTTCGGGGTGCGGAAGAACGGCATGCTGCTGGTGAAGAAGCCGTACAGCACCGCCTTGGCGATGGTGTGCGACAGAGCAAGCCCGGCCAACGCGGCGGCGAAGGCATCCTTGAGGTTCACGCCGACTGCGCGGCGATAGAGGAAGATGATCTTGCCGACCTTGAAGAAGAACAGCGCCAGTGGCGGGATGGCGAAGATCATCAGCGGTGGGTCGACCCGCTGTGGAACGATGATCATCGCCGCCGACCAGAGCAGGGCACCGACAGTGAAGAAGATGTTCATGCCGTCGGCGATCCACGGCAGCCAGCCGGCGAGGAAGTGGTAGCGCTGGCCACGGGTCAGTTCGCTGCCCTTGCCCCGCAACAGCGCGGCGGCATGGTGCTTGATGATCTGGATGGCGCCATAGGCCCAGCGAAAACGCTGTTTCTTGAAGTCGATGAAGGTGTCGGGCATCAGGCCCTTGCCATAACTGTTGTGGGCGTAGGCGGCCGAAAGCCCCTTCTCGAACACCCGCAGACCCAACTCGGCATCCTCGCAGATGCACCATTCGGCCCAGCCCAGCTCTTCCAGGACCGAGCGTCGGGTCATGGTCATGGTGCCGTGCTGGATGATCGCGTCTCGGTCGTTGCGAGTGACCATGCCGATGTGGAAGAAGCCCTTGTATTCGCTGTAGCACAGCTTCTTGAAAGCGCTTTCGTGCTGGTCGCGGTAGTCCTGGGGCGACTGCACCACGGCGATCTTCGGGTCGGCGAAGTGCGGCACCATGTGCTTGAGCCAGTTGCGGTCGACACAGTAGTCCGAGTCGATCACCGCGATCACTTCGGCGTCCTTGGCCGTATGAGGGATCAGGTAGTTCAGCGCGCCACCCTTGAAACCGGCCAGCGGTGCGACGTGGAAGAAGCGGAAGCGTTCGCCCAGGCGTTCGCAGTGGGCCTTGAGCGGCTCCCAGACGGCCGGATCCTTGGTGTTGTTGTCGATCACCAGCACTTCGTAGTCCGGATAGTCCAGGGCGGCGAGGGCATCCAGAGTCTGTTTCACCATTTCCGGCGGTTCGTTGTAGCACGGCACATGGATCGACACCTTTGGCCTATAGGCCGAATCGCCTTGCACCGGCAGGAACTCGCGCCGGCGCTTGTGGATCCAGACCGCTTCGGCCAGTTCATGGGCTTCGGTCAGCAGCACGATGAACACGCCCAATGCGCCCAAGGCCAGGAGCACGCCGACGGTCAGGCTGAACCAGGTGCTGTATTGCTGGCTGTAGTCATAGGCGATCCACACCAGCACCGATCCGCACAGGAAGGTAATGAACGTGAGGAAGGTGCGACCGCGCTGGCGCAGTGCCGAGCCGTCGATCAGCAGTACGGTCAGGGCAATCATCGCCAGTACTACAGACGCCACCGCCAGGGCGCGCCACTGCGGGATGGCCACGACCGGCCCCTCGAAGTTGAACTTCTGCTGGCGCGCGGCGTTGTACACGCCCCAGTAGGCACCCACCGAGCCTTCGTCGCTGGCTTTCCAGGGTTGGTCGTAAGCCTCGATGACGAAGTAGTTGTAGCCCCGTCGGTTTAGCGTGTTGACCAGTGTGCGCAGGTAGATGGCCTGGTCGGCCTGGGTCGCGTCGGCCCCGCCGCGCATGCGGCCGTTGCTTGGCCAGCCGACTTCGGAAAGCAGCAGGGGTTTGCGGGGGAACTGATGCTTGAGTTCGCGGGCGCGGTCGAGAACGAACTGTAGCGAGTCCTTCATCGGCACGAATTCCCAATAGGGCAAGATGTGTGCGGCGATCAGGTCGACATGCTTGGCCAGTTCGGGGGTTTCCTTCCAGATGTGCCACTGTTCACTGGTCGTGACCGGCACCTTGACCGCAGCACGCACCCGGTCCAGGTACCCGATCAGCGCCTCGGGCGTGACCTCCTTGCGGAACAGCGCCTCGTTGCCCACCACGACCCGGACCACGCTGCGGGAGGTATTGGCCAGTTCGATCGCCTTGGCGATTTCGCGTTCGTTGCGTTCCAGGTCCGGGCTGATCCAGATCCCCAGGGTGATGCGTAGACCAAGTTCTTCGGCAAGGCGCGGTATGTCGGCCTGGGTGCCCTCGACGGTATAGATGCGGATACTGTCGGTCAGCTTGCTCATCTGTTCTAGGTCTTGGCGGATCTCTTCGTCGCTGGGGTACTGCCCCTTTTGCGGGCTTTGCCCGAGGCGGAACGGCGAATAGGAGAAACCAGAGATCTGCTCCGGCCAGGCGGGGGCAGACACTGGACGGTTGATCAGCGCCCAGAAACCGGTGAACAGCGCGGCAATGGCCAGGACCACTACCAGGTTGAGACCGAATTTGCGTGATGACATAGATGTTTCAGATTCCGAAAGGAGAGCGGGGGCGGGCAATGGCTTGGATTTCCCGCCGGAGATGAAGTTCTGAAGCCGCTCGGCTATTGCTCAGGACCACTGCGATAAGTGGGATATTAAAGCAGGATTTGTAGGGGCTTTACTAACCAGCGCCTCGCAAGGGCTGCCAGGTGCGGTGAGCGGGTAGCACGAAAGCCCCAGGGCCCGCCTGTTGGCTTATAATGCGCGCCGTTTTTTCAGGGGGTGATCATGAGCACAGAAGATCCACGCTTCGCCGGCGTTGCCCGGCTGTATGGCGAGCAAGGCCTGGAGCGCCTGCGCCGGGCCCACGTGGCGATCGTCGGTATCGGTGGGGTCGGGTCCTGGGCCGCCGAAGCCATGGCCCGCAGTGGTGTTGGCGAGATCACCCTGTTCGACCTGGATGATGTCTGCGTGAGCAACACCAACCGCCAGGCTCATGCCTTGGAAGGGCAAGTCGGACGGCCCAAGGTCGAGGTCATGGCCGAGCGCCTGCGGGCGATCAACCCGGCCTGTACCGTGCATGCGGTGGCTGACTTCGTTACCCGCGATACCATGATCGAGTACATCACTGAAAATCTCGATTGCGTCATCGACTGCATCGACAGCGTGATGGCCAAGGCCGCACTGATCGCCTGGTGTCGTCGTCGCAAGATCGCCATCGTCACCACCGGCGGCGCGGGCGGGCAAATCGACCCGACCCAGGTCCAGATCGGCGATCTGAACAAGACCTTCAATGACCCGCTGGCCTCGCGGGTACGCTCGACCCTGCGGCGCGACTACAACTTCTCGCGCAATGTATCGCGCAACTACGGTGTGCCCTGTGTGTTCTCCAGCGAGCAGCTGCGCTACCCCAAGGGTGATGGCAGCGTGTGCCTGCAAAAGAGCTTCGTGGGCGAGGGCGTGCGCCTGGACTGCGCGGGCGGCTTCGGGGCAGTGATGATGGTCACCGCAACCTTCGGCATGGTCGCGGCGAGCAAGGCGGTGGAAAAACTGGTGGGCGGTGCCCGACGGCCTTCGGAGCGGGTCAAGGCCGAGTAAGCCAGTGATTGCTCGCCGCCTGCCCCATCGGGCCGAGGGGCCAGGGATGACAGTGGCCTGAGGAGCCCTTTCACAGGCTTACCGGCGAAGAGCCCCCAGTCACTGACGGCCCGCCAATTCAGCCATTCGCTGCAATACCGCATGAAGGCCATTGGAGCGTGACGGCGAGAGCTGACGTTCCAGCCCCAACTGGGTAAACCAGCCGCGCAGATCGACCTGCGCCAGCTCCGCGCTGGGCAAGCCTTGCACCCGCACCAGCAACAGCGCCAACAGCCCGCGCAGCAGACGCGCGTCGCTACTGGCCTTGAAGTGCCACTGGCCGTCGACGTGCTCGGCCACCAGCCACACCAGGCTTTCGCAGCCGTGCACACGATGCTCATCGGTTTGCTGTGTTTCTGTCAGCGGCTCCAGGCGATCGCCCCATTGCATCAGTAACCGCGCCCGCTGCTCCCAACCCCGGGCCTGTTCGAAGTGCTCCAGCGCCTGGCTGGCGGCGGTAGGCAAGCTCATCGCAGCAGCTCCAGGCCTTGATCCAGGGCATCGAAGAACCGCTGCAGGTCGTCGCTGTCGTTGTACAAGGCCAGGGACACGCGAATCGCCCCCTCCAGGCCCAGCCCTTTGAGCAGTGGCATGGCGCAGTGGTGGCCGGCGCGTACGGCAATACCTTGCTCGGTGAGCAGATGAGCGATATCGGCATTGTGCACACCCTCTACCACAAAGCTCACCAGGGCCGCTTGTGGCGTGCCCAGGATGCGGATGCCTTCGCGATCGCCCAGGCCGCGCAGCAGGGAGTGATGGAGGCTGGTCTCATGGTGGGCCACGGCGGTGGCGTCGAGGCTGGCCAGGTAGTCGAGGGTCGCCCCAAGGCCAATGACTCCGGCGATCGGCGGCGTGCCGGCCTCGAAACCCAGCGGTGCCGGACGGAAACTGGCGCTTTGGTAGTCGGCCAGTTGCACCATCTCACCGCCAAATTGCCAGTGACGCAGCTGCTCCAGTGCCTGCAGACGGCCATAGAGCACACCGACGCCTTCGGGGCCATAGAGTTTGTGGCTGGAAAATACGTAGAAGTCGCAGCCCAGTTGCTGCACGTCATGGCGGCCATGCACAACGCCTTGGGCACCGTCGACCACCGTCAGCGCGCCTTGGGCGCGTGCGTGGGAGAGCAGGGCCGGCAGTGGCTGCCAGGTGCCCAGCACGTTGGATAGCTGGCTGACCGCCAGCAACCGGGTGCGCGGGCCGATCAGTTGCAGGGCTTGGTCCAGATCGATGCGGCCATGTTCGTCCAGTGGCAGCACTACCAGGCGCACACCGCGCCGTCGCGCCAGTTGCTGCCAGGGCAACAGGTTGGCGTGGTGTTCCAGGGCGCTGATTGCGATCTCATCGCCTGCTTCGAAGCGGTATTCCAGGCCATAAGCCAGCAGGTTGAGGGCCGAGGTGGCGCCATGGGTGAACACGATCTGCCGGGAATCTGCGGCGTTGAGCCAAGCGGCTACCTTGTCGCGGCTAGCCTCGAAGGCCTGGGTCGCCAACGCGCCAGGCAGGTGCTGGGCACGATGCACGTTGGCTGCGCCATGGCCGTAGTAATGGCTCAGGGCATCGAGCAAAACTTGAGGTTTCTGCGTGGTGGCGGCGCTGTCCAGGTAGGTCTGGTGCTGGCGTTGCAGGGCGGCGATGGCGGGGAAGTCGGCACGCCAGGGGGAGGGCTGGAACATGATCGCGGGGCCTGGAATGAAAAATCGGGACTGACATGACGTCAGCCCCGATCTTATCACTTCAAACCCGGGCAGGTTCTCAGTTGTGGGCGTGCAGCGCCTCGTTCAGCTCGATGGCCGACTTGTGGGTCTTGCACTCCACCGCGCCGTTGAGCGAGTTGCGACGGAACAGCAGGTCGGTCTGGCCGGCCAGGTCGCGCGCCTTGACTACCTTGACCAGTTGGTTGTTCTCGTCCAGCAGGTTCACTTTGGTACCGGCAGTGATGTACAGACCAGCTTCCACGGTGTTGCGGTCGCCCAGCGGGATACCGATACCGGCATTGGCGCCGATCAGGCAACCTTCGCCGACTTTGATGACGATGTTGCCGCCGCCGGACAGGGTACCCATGGTCGAGCAGCCGCCGCCCAGGTCCGAGCCCTTGCCGACGAACACGCCTGCGGAGACGCGGCCTTCGATCATGCCTGGGCCTTCGGTGCCAGCGTTAAAGTTGACGAAGCCTTCGTGCATGATGGTGGTGCCTTCGCCGATGTAGGCGCCCAGGCGTACACGGGCGGTGTCGGCGATACGCACGCCAGCTGGAACCACGTAGTCGGTCATCTTCGGGAACTTGTCCACCGAGAACACTTCCAGCAGCTCGCCTTTGAGGCGCGCTTCCAGTTGCAATTCGGCCAGCTCGCTCAGGTCGACCGCGCCCTGGTTGGTCCAGGCGACGTTCGGCAGCAGCGGGAAGATACCGGCCAGGCTCACGCCGTGTGGCTTGACCAGGCGGTGCGAAAGCAGGTGCAGCTTCAGGTACGCCTCTGGCGTGGAGGTCAGGGCGCCGTCTTCAGCCAGCACGGTGGCGACCAGCGGCTTGTGGCTTTCGGCCAGGCGGGTCAGCAGTGCGGCCTGGGCGGCGTCCACGCCCTTGACGGCTTCAGCCAACTGGGCGGCCTGGGCGTTGCTGAAGGCAATGGCCTGGTTGCCGCCTTCGTAGCCGAGGATCGGCGCGATGGCTGCGACCAGCTCAGCGCTCGGGGCGAGGACAGGCTGAGCGTAGAAGACTTCCAGCCAGGTGCCCTGGCGGTTCTGGGTGCCGACACCGAAGGCCAGGCTGAACAGGGTAGTGGACATGCAATTACCTCATGCGAATAAGGGGTTGAAGCGAAGGCGGTTCAGGCCAGTGCCGCGGCGTACAGGTCGGGCTTGAAACCCACCAGGGTGCGGTTACCGAGATCGAGCACCGGGCGCTTGATCATCGAAGGCTGGGCCAGCATCAGGTCGACGGCCTTGGCCTGGTCGAGATCGGCCTTGCTGGCGTCGTCCAGCTTGCGGAAGGTGGTGCCGGCGCGATTTAGGATCACTTCCCAGCCGTGCTCCTCGCACCAGCGGTTCAGGCTGTCGCGGTCGATGCCCTGAGTCTTGTAGTCATGGAAGGCGTAGCTGACGGCCTTTTCGTCAAGCCAGGTACGGGCCTTCTTCATGGTGTCGCAGGCTTTGATGCCGTAGAGAGTGTAAGCCATTGAATTCATCGGGGATCGTTGGCTTCCCCAATCCTCCCCATGTTCTCCCGAAAGTCAGTCGCCGGATTATGCGGCATCGTTCCATTGAGCGCCACGGCTGTGGTCGCGCAGGGTTGTCGCATCGAGAGGAGTAGCATTGTGTTACATATTGGCAGGGCAGCTGCGACTATCGTGCAGCGGCTCTAGGTAGCGGAGCACCGCTAACATATTGTTTCAAAGGCTATCTCGCCTGCGCTGTCGTTTGTCCGTTCAAAGAGGAAGCTTTGCCGATGCAGTCAGCCTATACCGTCCTAATCCTGCTGATGCTGGTGAGCTTGTCGAAATTGGTGGGGCGGGTGATTCCGCTGCCGCTTCCGCTGGTGCAGATCGGCGCCGGCGCTTTGCTGGCCTGGCCGACCCTCGGGCTGCACGTTGCGCTGGATCCGGAGTTGTTCCTGTTCCTGTTCCTGCCGCCCTTGCTGTTCGCCGATGGCTGGCGCATGCCCAAGCGTGAGCTTTGGCGCATCCGTGGTCCGGTGGTGGCGCTGGCAGTGGGCCTGGTGCTGTTCACCGTGGTCGGTGCGGGTTACTTCATCCACTGGCTGCTGCCCAGCATTCCCCTGCCGGTGGCGTTCGCCTTGGCGGCGGTGCTGTCGCCTACCGATGCGGTGGCGGTGTCGGCCATCACCCAGGACCGCCTGCCCACGCCGTTGATGCACATGCTCCAGGGGGAGGCGCTGATGAACGACGCCTCGGGCCTGGTGACCTTCAAGTTTGCCCTCGTCGCAGCTATCACTGGCGTGTTTTCCTTGGCCGATGCCAGCCTCACGTTCGTGCTGGTCGCTCTGGGTGGGCTGGGCGTGGGGGTGGTATTGAGCTGGCTGGTCGGGCGCCTGCGCATGTGGATGATCGCCCGGGGCTGGGATGACCCAGCGACCCATGTGGTGTTCATGCTGCTGCTGCCGTTCGCCGCTTATGTGCTGGCCGAGCGCCTGGGAGTGTCGGGCATCCTGTCGGCGGTGGCGGCGGGCATGATGCAGAGCTGGCTCGATCTGTTACCGCGCCAGACCAGCACACGTCTGCTTAACCGCAGCGTCTGGTCCCTGCTGGAGTTTGCCTTCAATGGCCTGATCTTCCTGTTGCTCGGGTTGCAGTTGCCGGACATCGTCAAGGCCGTGGTCACCGATGAAGCCACGGTGTGGCCGACCCTGGCTTGGCGCTGCCTGGACGTGGTCGCGATTTTCGCGGCATTGATCCTGTTGCGTTTTGTCTGGGTGCAGAGCATCTGGCGCGCCATTGGGGTCGTGCGGCGCTGGCGCGGCAAGCCTGAACTGGTGCTGCTGCCGACGGCTCGCTCCTGCTGGTTGCTGACCTTGGGCGGGGTGCGCGGCGCCGTGACCCTGGCCGGTGTGATGTCGATACCTTTGCTGATGGGGGCCGGCAAGGCCTTCCCCGAGCGCGACCTGCTCATCTTCATTGCCGCTGGGGTGATCCTGCTGTCACTGATTTGCGCGGTGATCACCTTGCCGATCCTGCTGCGCGGCGTTACCCGCAGCCCGGATGATCGCTTGCGCCAGGAAGTCCAAGAGGCTTGGCGACGCACGGCAGAAGCGGCGATCCACGCGCTGGAGGCGGAAGAAGTGATTGATGCCAACGCCGCTCAGGATGCAACCCAAGCCACCATGGCCACCGAGTTGAAGGCGCGTCTGATGGCCGAATACCGTGATGAGCTGGACAGCTACAACGACTCGGCAGAGGCCCGGGCCCTGGCCGAGCAGATGGACCTGTTGGAACGTCGCCTGCGTCTACGTGCGCTGCGCGCCCAGCGGCTTGAACTGTACAACCTGCATCGCCAGCACTTGGTGGGCGATGAAGTGGTGCGCCAGGTGTTGGGCGAGCTAGACCTCAGCGAGGCGAACCTGGGCCAAGTGCGCTGAGGACATCAGTCATGGGGATAGGCCAGGCGCATGAATGCCAGGTCTTTTCCGCTCAGCTGACTGTTCAGCCCAACTTCCCAGTCCCCCAAGGTGTAGGCCTGGGGAATTGGGTAGTGCATGACTGAGTCGGGGTCGTAGTCGGTCTTTACCAGGCCGACGTCGTCACGTGTGCCGATCATTTCCTCCATGACGTGCTGGTGCGTCCAGCCGGGCATCGCGGTGACGCTTTTCAGCACTTCGGGCAGGTTCCAGGGAATGTTTGCGCCAGGGTGCTGATGTTCGTGCTCCGCGCCCAGGGCGTGGCCGAATTCATGCAGCACGACGTGTTCGAAACTTGCCTGCGCCGGTACAACGTTCAGGTTCATGGTTTCGCCCCTGGTCGTCAGCGCGTCTGTGCCCACGAGCGATTCGTTGTGTATCAGCGATGGGTGGGCACGTACACGGATCTGTGCACGTGGGTCGTCATCCAGCGCAAGGTCGAGCGAGAGGTTGGCGTCGGATTCGTCCAGCCATTGGCTGGCCAGGTCGAAGATATCGGTTTTCAGGCGCCGGTCAGTCGAGCCTAGGAACGAGACCCAAAGGGTACGGCCCGGACGCCAGAGCTTGCCATGCACGCCAAGGGCGCGTTTACGGCGGTTGGCCAACGGTGCATTGCCAGCGTTGCGAGGGTTTTCGGCGATCGCCAGGGCATGTGCTTGGCGCATGTCCAGAGGTGCGCGCCGACGAGGAAAGATCAATGAGGTCAAGGGAAAAGCTCCGCTAGGTCAAAGATGCGGAGCTTTACCTGTTGCCGGTGGCTATTTGCGGTACTTATTGCTCACCGACAGTTCGCTGCCCGACGCGTCGCCTCTCAACGAGCCAGGAAGGCGCGAATCCGTTCTGCCGCCTCGATGCACTCGGCCAAGGGTGCGACCAGCGCCATGCGCACGCGGCCAGCGCCAGGGTTGACCCCGTCCACCTCACGAGACAGATAGGAGCCTGGCACCACAGTCACATGCTCGGCTTCGAACAGGTCGCGGGTGAAGTCGGCATCGCAGCCGGGCACCTTGGCCCACAGGTAGAAGCTGCCGTCGGGACGCTGAACGTCCATCACCGGCTGGAGAATGTCCAGCACTGCGTCGTACTTGGCCCGGTACTGGTCGCGGTTCTCGCGCACGTGGGCTTCGTCCTGCCAGGCCGCCACGCTCGCCAGTTGGGTCTGCACCGGCATGGCACAGCCGTGGTAGGTGCGATAGAGCAGGAATGGCTTGATGATCTTGGCATCGCCCGCCACGAAACCGGAGCGCAGGCCCGGCAGGTTGGAGCGTTTGGACAGGCTGTGGAACACCACGCAGCGGGCGAAGTCGCTGCGGCCCAGCTCGGCACAGGCGCTGAGCAGACCGGGTGGCGGCGCCTCTTCGTCGAAGTACAGCTCGCTGTAGCACTCGTCCGCGGCAATCACGAAGTCATGCTCGTCGGCCAAGGCAATCAGCTTTTTCAGGGTCTCCATTGGCACCAGGGCGCCGGTGGGATTGCCGGGCGAGCACAGGAAGAGGATTTGGCAACGCTTCCAGACCTCGACCGGCACAGCGTCGAAGTCAGGGTTGAAACCGTTGCTTTCCAGGCATGGCAGGTAATGCGGCGTAGCGCCCGCCAGCAGGGCCGCGCCTTCGTAGATCTGGTAGAACGGGTTGGGGCTGACCACCAGGCCGTCATCGGCGCGGTTGACCACGGCTTGGGTGAAGGCGAACAACGCCTCGCGGGTACCATTGACCGGCAGGATATGACGGTCGGCATCGAGCCAGCCGGCCGGTACACCGAAGCGTCGCTCGCACCACTGGCCGATGGCCTGGCGCAGGGCTGGCAGGCCGATCGTACTTGGATACACCGCCAGCTTGTCGAGGTTGTCGGCCATGGCCTGGGCGACGAACGCCGGCGATTCGTGCTTCGGCTCGCCGATCGACAGGGCGATGGCACGCTTGTCCGCCGCAGGCTTCACGCTGCCCAGCAGGGCGCGGAGTTTTTCGAACGGGTAGGGCTGAAGCTGGGTCAGGGCATGGTTCATCGGCGCAAGGTCTCGTCAATCTAATCGTTAAAAGGTCACGCGGGTCGGGCTGGCGTCGCTGGCTTGGCCAGCCTGCAACTGCTTGATGATGGCCTCCTGCAGACGAAGGCACAGTTGCGGGTCGGACAGCGGCTGGTTGTCGGCATCGGTAATGAAGAACACGTCTTCCACGCGTTCGCCCAGTGTGGCGATCTTGGCGTTCTGCAGCGACAGGTCGAACTCCAGGAAGATCCTGCCGACCCTGGCCAGCAGGCCAGGTCGATCGGGCGCGGTGATCTCGAGGATGGTCACCGGCCGCTGGGCGTCATTGTGGATGGTCACCTGGGGAGCGAAGGTGAAGTGCTTGAGTTGTCGTGGCACCCGACGCTGGATGATGGTCGGGTAGTCCTCAGGGTTGCGCAGGGCTTCGGTCAGGCCATCGCGGATCTGCTTGACCCGCTGCGGGTTGTCGCCGATCGAGCCGCCGTCGTTGTCCAGGACGATATAGGTATCGAGGGTGAACTGGCTGCTGGAGGTGATGATCCGCGCATCGTGAATGTTCAAGTTGAGCTGGGACATCGCGGCTACGGTCACGGCGAAGAAGTCGTGCTGGTCCGGCGCATAGATGAAGATTTGCGTGCCGCCTTCGAACTCGCGCTGGGTGGTTTCCTTGATCAGTACCAGGGGGCCGCCATCGGCTGGCTGCTGGAGGATCGCGTCGCTGTGCCAGGCGACGTCGGCGGCGGTGTGGCGCAGGAAGTAGTCGTCGCCCAACTGAGCCCAGAGCTGCTCCACGTCGTCCGGGTCGGTGCCTTCGCGGACCAGGATATCCAACGCCGCGGTCTGCGTCTGGCGGATCTGCTCCTCGCGGTCCAGCGGGTTTTCCAGGCCCCGGCGCAGGGCGCGCTTGGTCTCGGTGTAGAGTTGGCGCAGCAGGCTGGCGCGCCAGGAGTTCCACAGGCTGGGGTTGGTGGCGTTGATATCGGCCACGGTCAGTACGTAGAGGTAATCCAGGCGCGTCTCGTCGCCCACCAGCAGCGCGAAGTCGTTGATCACCTGCGGGTCCGAGAGGTCCTTGCGCTGGGCGGTGGTGGACATCACCAGGTGCTGCTGCACCAGCCAGACGATCAGTTTGCTGTCCCACGCCGGCAATTGGTGGCGCTTGCAGAACGCCTGGGCATCGACCGCGCCCAGCTCTGAATGGTCGCCCTGGCGTCCCTTGCCGATGTCGTGATACAGGCCGGCGAGGTAGATCAGCTCGGGTTTGGGCAGGCGGCCCATGAGCTTGCTGGCCAGCGGGAATTTCTCCGACACCGGGGTGTACTGGAGTTTGCGCAAGTGCTTGATCAGGTTGAGGGTATGGGCATCGACTGTATAGATGTGGAACAGGTCGTGCTGCATCTGCCCGACGATCAGGCCGAATTCCGGCAGGTAGCGGCCCAGAATGCCGTAGCGGTTCATGCGCCGCAGGTTGCGATGGATGCCGATTTCGCACTTGAACAGCTCAATGAACAGGCTGGTGTTGCGGATATCGTTGCGGAACTTGTCATTGATCAGGTGACGGTGTTCGCGCAACTGGCGCACGGTGTCGGCGCGCACGCCCTTGATCTCCGGGTGCTGTGCCATCAGCACGAAGATCTCCAGCATGGCGAACGGCGTGCGTTTGAACACGTTCGGGTTGACCGCTTCGATGTAGCCATCGTGCAGGCGGAAGCGAGCATTGAGCGGCTGGGTGGTGCCGCTGTCTTCGTCAGCGAGGATGACTTCCTCGAAGTGCTGGATGATGAGGTCGCACAGCTGGCTGATGCTCATCACCACCCGGTAGTACTGCTGCATGAACTGTTCGATGGCCCGCTTGGGGTTCTCGTCGCTGTAACCGAGCAGAGCGGCGACGCTGCGCTGATGGTCGAACAGCAGGCGGTCCTCGGCGCGCCCTGCAAGCATGTGCAGGGCATAGCGCACGCGCCACAGGAACGCCTGGGACGAAGCCAGCAGCTCGTTCTCGCTTTCCAGCAGGAAGTCTTCGCCGGCCAGGGCATGAAGGTTCAGGGTGCCGTACTGGCGGCGGGCCACCCAGAGGACGGTCTGGATGTCGCGCAGACCGCCCGGAGAGCCTTTGACGTTGGGCTCGAGGTTGTATTCGGTGTCGTTGTACTTGTGGTGACGGGCCTTGAGTTCGGCGCGCTTGGCCAGGAAGAACTCCTTGCTCGGCCACATGTGCTCGGTGCTGGTTACATCCAGCATGCGCTGGCGCAGGGCTTCAGGGCCGGCGATGGTGCGGCTTTCCATCAGGTTGGTGATGACCGTCAGGTCGGCGCGGGCCTGTTCGGCGCATTCATCGACCGTGCGTACGCTCTGGCCGACCTCCAACCCGATATCCCAGAGCAGCGTCAGGAAGCGCTCGATGGCGTCGCGGTACTGCTCATGCTCGGCGCTGTCGAGCAGGATCAGCAGGTCGATGTCCGACCAGGGGTGCAGCTCGCCACGGCCGTAGCCGCCGACGGCCACCAGGGCGATGCCGGCCTGGTCGCGCCAGTCGAACTGGTTCCAGGCCTGTTGCAGGATGTTGTCGACGAACCAGGCGCGCGCCTCGATGAGAGGGCGGATCTCGCAGCCTTCCCGAAAGCGCCGGTCGAGCACCGTGCCCGCCTGGCGGATGGCCTTCTTGAAGGCAGCGATGGGGCTAGCCTTGAGGGCCAGTTCCGCCTGGAACTGGCCGCGGTCGAACAGCTCGGGATCCACCTGGGTCATCGAGTCGCGTTCCTGTGTGATTGGCCCCGTCAGGCCGAGGTGCGCGGGAGGGTGTCGTCCTTGCGCAGGGTGAAGATCTCGTAGCCGGTAGCGGTCACCAGAATGGTGTGTTCCCACTGTGCCGAGAGCTTGCGGTCCTTGGTGATGGCGGTCCAGCCGTCGCCCAGCACCTTGGTGTCGGCCTTGCCCTGGTTGATCATCGGTTCGATGGTGAAGGTCATGCCTTCCTTGAGTTCCATGCCGGTGCCGGCGCGGCCGTAGTGCAGCACTTGCGGCTCTTCATGGAACACCTTGCCGATGCCATGACCGCAGAACTCGCGGACCACGGAGAAGCCATTCTTCTCGGCGTGCTTCTGGATGACCTCGCCGATGTCGCCCAGGCGGCAACCCGGCTTGACCAGCTCGATGGCCTTGTACATGCACTCCTGGGTCACCTTGGACAGACGCTCGGCCCACGGGGCGACGGTGCCGACATGGAACATACGGCTGGTATCGCCGTGGTAGCCATCCTTGATCACGGTGACGTCGATGTTGATGGTGTCACCGTCCTTGAGCGGCTTCTCGTTGGGGATTCCGTGGCAGACGACGTGATTGATCGAGGTGCAGATCGACTTGGGGAAGCCTTTGTAGTTGAGCGGTGCCGGAATGGCCTGCTGGACATTGACGATGTAGTCGTGGCAGATGCGGTCCAGTTCTTCGGTGGTGACACCGGGCTTGACGTGTTCCTCGATCATCTCGAGGACTTCGGCGGCCAGGCGGCCGGCGATGCGCATCTTCTCGATGTCTTCTGCGGTCTTGATGGTGACGGTCATTACGGGCTCTCTACGGCGCCGCGAGGGCGCGAACAAACGGGAAAGGCCATATTCTATCAGAGGGTGGCTTCAAACCTAGCATTGAGCTGCAAGCTGCAGCCGTCTGCATGCGATTTGCTTTTGCTTGTCGCTTGTCGATTCGAACTGTTCTGACTGGGTTCCGTTCGCTCGCGGTCTGTGGTATAAAATGCGCCGCTTTCGGGGGAGGTCCTCCGGAAGCTCAAACCCACACACGTGTCGACACGATGGCCTGGGTGCTCCGAGTCCGATGGGCTCGTGGGTTGGTCATTGGGATACGTGGAGGCCCAACCCGACTTATCAAGGAACTATCATGTCCCAAGTCAACATGCGCGATATGCTGAAGGCCGGTGTGCACTTCGGCCACCAGACCCGTTACTGGAACCCGAAAATGGGCAAGTTCATTTTCGGCGCGCGTAACAAGATCCACATCATCAACCTGGAAAAAACCCTGCCGATGTTCAACGACGCTCTGTCGTTCGTAGAGCGCCTGGCCCAGGGCAAGAACAAGATCCTGTTCGTCGGCACCAAGCGTTCCGCTGGCAAGATCGTCGCCGAGCAAGCTGCTCGTTGCGGTTCGCCATACGTTGACCACCGCTGGTTGGGCGGCATGCTGACCAACTACAAGACCATCCGCGCTTCGATCAAGCGTCTGCGCGACCTGGAAACCCAGGCCGAAGACGGCACTTTCGCCAAGCTGACCAAGAAAGAAGCCCTGATGCGCTCCCGCGACCTGGAAAAGCTGGATCGCAGCCTGGGCGGCATCAAGGACATGGGCGGTCTGCCTGACGCACTGTTCGTCATCGACGTTGATCACGAGCGCATCGCGATCACCGAAGCCAACAAGCTGGGCATCCCGGTCATCGGCGTTGTCGATACCAACAGCAGCCCTGAAGGTGTTGATTACATCATCCCAGGTAACGATGACGCCATACGCGCCATCGAGCTGTACATGACTTCGATGGCTGACGCCGTCATCCGTGGCCGCAACAACGTTGCTGGCGGCACCGAAGTCTACGCTGAAGAAGCGGCGGCACCAGCTGCCGAGTAATTGACGCCTGCGTCTACTTGGCACGCAAAAAGGGGGCTTGGCCCCCTTTTTGCCACCTGAAATCCTCCTGTCAGCATCCCGTCGCATCCTGTAGTGCGCTGACATCAAGACAGTGGATTTCCAGAATTGAACGCCCGTGATGAGCGGGTGGAATGGTTGAAAAACTTTCCAAGAGGATTTTGAAATGGCAGCAATTACTGCAGCGCTGGTAAAAGAACTGCGTGAGCGTACTGGCGAAGGCATGATGGATTGCAAGAAGGCCCTGGAAAAGGCCGGCGGCGACATCGAGAAAGCCATTGATGACATGCGCGCTTCGGGCGCCATCAAGGCTGCCAAGAAGGCTGGTAACGTTGCCGCTGAAGGCGCTATCGCCGTCAAGACCGACGGCAAATCCGCCGTCCTGCTGGAAGTGAACTCGCAGACCGACTTCCTGGCTCTGCAAGACGACTTCAAGAATTTCGTTGCTGAAAGCATCGAAGAAGCCTTCGCCCAGAAGCTGACCGACGCAGCCCCGCTGATCGCCTCGCGCGAAGCCGCTCGTGAAGCCCTGGTCGCCAAGTGCGGCGAGAACGTCAACATCCGTCGCCTGGCGCGCGTTGAAGGTGACGTTGTCGGTGCTTACCTGCACGGCAACAAGATCGGTGCCGCTGTCGTCCTGAAAGGCGGCGACGTCGAGCTGGCCAAGAACATCGCCATGCACGTTGCAGCTTCGAACCCAGAGTTCCTGCTGCCGTCGGAAGTCTCGGCCGAAGCCATCGAGCGCGAGAAGGGCGTCTTCCTGCAGCTGAACGCTGACAAGATCGCTGGCAAGCCAGAAAACATCGTCGAGAACATGATCAAAGGTCGTATCTCGAAGTTCCTGGCCGAAGCCTCGCTGGTCGAGCAGGCGTTCGTCATGAACCCGGAAGTCAAAGTCGGCGAGCTGGCCAAGAAGGCCGGTGCTGAAATCGTTTCCTTCACCTACTTCAAGGTCGGCGAAGGCATCGAGAAGCCTGTCGACAACTTCGCTGAAGAAGTTGCCGCCCAGGTAGCTGCCGCCAAGCAGTAAGACGGACTCGTCTGTCGCCCCAAAGAGGCTGCCCGCTCACGCGCGCAGCCTCTTTGTCAAACCGGAGCCGGGTTTATCCGGCCAGGCTCCGCTGGCGCTGAAGCAGTGCCACGCTACAGTTAGCAGGCTGTTACCCAGCCCGCGCAGAATTTACTTAAGACGCCGCAGGAGAGACTCGCAATGGCCCAGCAGGTGAGTGGTCGCCAACCTCGCTATAAACGCATTTTGCTCAAACTTAGCGGCGAGGCCCTGATGGGCTCGGAAGAATTCGGGATCGACCCGAAAGTACTTGATCGCATGGCCCTGGAAGTCGGTCAGCTGGTCGGTATCGGTGTCCAGGTCGGCCTGGTGATCGGTGGGGGCAACCTGTTCCGCGGCGCAGCGCTCAGCGCAGCCGGCATGGACCGCGTCACCGGTGACCACATGGGGATGCTGGCGACCGTGATGAACGCCCTGGCCATGCGCGACGCGCTGGAGCGCTCGAACATCCCGGCCTTGGTCATGTCCGCCATTTCCATGGTCGGTGTCACCGATCATTACGACCGTCGCAAAGCTATTCGTCACCTCAACTCCGGGGATGTGGTAATTTTCTCCGCCGGTACCGGCAACCCGTTCTTCACCACCGACTCCGCAGCCTGCCTGCGTGCCATCGAAATCGATGCTGATGTGGTGCTGAAGGCGACCAAGGTCGATGGTGTCTACACTGCCGATCCATTCAAGGACCCGCACGCCGAGAAGTTCGATCACCTGACCTACGATGAGGTCCTGGATCGCAAGCTCGGTGTCATGGACCTGACCGCAATCTGCCTGTGCCGCGACCACAAGATGCCATTGCGGGTATTCAACATGAACAAGCCTGGCGCCCTGCTGAACATCGTGGTGGGTGGCGCTGAAGGTACTCTGATCGAGGAAGGCGAAGCATGATCAACGACATCAAGAAAGACGCTCAGGAGCGCATGGGCAAGTCCATCGAGGCCCTGGGCCGCAACCTGGCGGCGATCCGCACCGGTCGCGCCCACCCGAGCATCCTGGATAGCGTCAAGGTGCCGGCCTGGGGTAGCGAGATGCCGCTGAACCAGGTGGCTGCTATCACCGTCGAGGACGCCCGTACCCTGAAGATCGTGGCCCACGACAAGAACCTCAGCGCCGCCATCGAGAAGGCCATCCTGACTTCCGACCTGGGCCTGAACCCGTCGAGCGCTGGCACCACCATTCGTGTGCCGATGCCAGCCCTGACCGAGGAAACCCGTAAGGGTTACACCAAACAGGCCCGTGGCGTTGCCGAAGATGCCAAGGTTTCGGTGCGTAACGTGCGTCGCGATGCCCTGGCCGATCTCAAGAAGCTGGCCAAGGACAAGGAAATCAGCGAAGACGAAGAGCGTCGCGCCGCCGACGAGCTGCAGAAGCTGACCGACAAGTTCATCGCTGAAGTCGACAAGGCTCTGGAAATCAAGGAGAAGGACCTGATGGCCGTTTGAGGCCAGGGGTTTCTCTCATGGAAAAGACCAAGTCAGCGGCATCGCCTTCGGTGCCGCGTCACGTCGCGATCATCATGGATGGCAACAATCGCTGGGCGAAGCGACGCCTGCTGCCCGGCGTCGCCGGGCACAAGGCTGGCGTGGATGCCGTGCGTGCGGTGATCGAAGTCTGTGCCGAGGCCGGGGTCGAGGTGCTGACCTTGTTCGCTTTCTCCAGTGAGAACTGGCAGCGTCCGGCCGATGAAGTCGGTGCGCTGATGGAGCTGTTCTTCACGGCCCTGCGCCGTGAAGCCAAGCGCCTCAACGAGAACAAGATCAGTTTGCGGATCATTGGCGATCGTTCGCGCTTCCATCCGGAGTTGCAGGCTGCAATGCGCGAAGCCGAGGCCCTGACCGCCGGCAATGACCGCTTCATCCTGCAGGTCGCCGCCAACTACGGCGGCCAGTGGGATATCGCCCAGGCTGCGCAGCGCCTGGCGCGTGAAGTCCAGGCGGGCCATCTGCGCCCCGAGGACATCACGCCCGATCTGCTGCAGACGTGCCTGGCCACCGGTGATCTGCCGCTTCCCGACTTGTGCATCCGCACCGGGGGCGAGCATCGCATCAGCAACTTCCTGCTGTGGCAGCTGGCTTATGCCGAGCTGTACTTCTCCGACCTGTACTGGCCGGACTTCAAACACGAGGCCATGCGCAACGCCCTGGCCGATTTCGCTTCGCGCCAGCGCCGCTTCGGTAAGACCAGCGAGCAGGTCGAGGCTGGAGCTCGTGCTTAATGCTTAAACAACGCATCATTACCGCGCTGATCCTGCTGCCGATCGCGCTGGGTGGTTTCTTCCTGCTCAACGGTGGGGAGTTCGCCTTGTTCATCGGCCTGGTGGTGACCATTGGCGCCTGGGAGTGGGCGCGGCTGGCAGGGCTGGTGGCCCAACCGCTGCGCCTGGCTTATGCCGCTGTGGTGGCCGGGGCGTTGATGCTGCTCTATCTGATGCCGGATCTCGCACCCTGGGTCTTGGGGGCGTCGGTGATCTGGTGGGCGCTGGCCACCTGGCTGGTCCTTACCTATCCTCGTACCAGCGACCTGTGGGCCAGTGCCGCCTGTCGCCTGCTGATCGGGCTGCTGGTGTTGTTGCCGGCCTGGCAGGGGTTGGTGCTGCTCAAACATTGGCAGCTGGGCAACTGGCTGATCCTGGCGGTGATGGTTCTGGTCTGGGCGGCTGATATCGGGGCCTACTTCGCCGGGCGTGCTTTCGGCAAGCGCAAGCTGGCGCCGCAGGTCAGTCCGGGCAAGAGCTGGGAAGGTGTCTATGGCGGTATGACCGTCAGCCTGCTGATCGCCCTTGCAGTGGGCCTGGTTCGCGACTGGAGCTTCGGGCAAGTACTGCTTGGGCTGCTGGGCGCCGTCGTCGTGGTGATGTCTTCGGTGATCGGTGATCTGACCGAGAGCATGTTCAAGCGCCGCGAAGGCATCAAGGACAGCAGCAACCTGCTGCCGGGGCACGGTGGCGTGCTTGATCGCATCGATAGCCTGACCGCGGCGATCCCCATGTTCGCCGTGCTGCTCTGGGCGGCCGAATGGGGTGTCATGTGAGTCGTCCGCAACGTATCACAGTGCTGGGAGCCACCGGGTCGATCGGTCTCAGCACACTGGATGTCATCGCGCGTCATCCTCAGCGTTACCAGGTATTCGCCCTGAGCGGCTACTCCCGTCTCGATGAGCTGCTGGCTCTTTGTGTGCGGCATCGCCCGGCCTATGCGGTGGTGCCCAGCGCTGATGCCGCTGCGCGCCTGCGTGACGGTCTGAGCGCTGCCGGTTGCCCCACCGAAGTGTTGGAAGGGGAGGCGGGTCTTTGTCAGGTCGCCTGTGCATCTGAAGTGGATGCCGTGATGGCGGCCATCGTCGGCGCTGCGGGCCTGCGCCCGACCCTGGCTGCCGTCGAGGCGGGCAAGAAGGTATTGCTGGCCAACAAGGAAGCGCTGGTGATGTCCGGTGCGCTGTTCATGGATGCGGTGCGGCGCAGCGGCGCGGTGCTATTGCCGATTGACAGCGAGCACAATGCGATCTTTCAGTGCCTGCCGACCGACCATGGACGGGGCCTGGCCCAGGTGGGCGTGCGTCGTATCCTGCTGACCGCCTCGGGCGGGCCGTTCCGCGAAACGCCCGTCGCCGCGCTGGCGGATGTCACTCCCGAGCAGGCCTGCGCCCATCCCAACTGGTCCATGGGGCGCAAGATCTCTGTCGACTCGGCGAGCATGATGAACAAAGGGCTGGAACTCATCGAAGCCTGCTGGTTGTTCGATGCAGCTCCGGCCAAAGTGGAAGTGGTGGTCCATCCACAGAGCGTCATCCACTCCCTGGTGGATTACGTCGATGGTTCGGTGCTTGCCCAGTTGGGCAATCCGGACATGCGTACGCCGATCGCCAATGCCCTGGCTTGGCCTGAACGTATTGATTCCGGTGTCGCGCCGTTGGATCTGTTCGCGATCGCCCGTCTGGACTTCCAGGCCCCCGATGAACAGCGCTTCCCCTGCCTGCGTCTGGCGCGTCAGGCTGCCGAGGCCGGCAACAGTGCCCCTGCCGTGCTCAATGCCGCCAACGAAGTGGCTGTGGAGGCATTTCTCCAGCGGCGTATCCGCTTCCCCGAGATCGCGGGTATGATCGAACAGGTGCTTGACCAGGAACCGGTGGTGGCGCTGCCAACGCTGGATGCGGTATTCGCCGCCGACCAGCGGGCCCGGGAGCTTTCCCGGGAATGGTTGAGGCGCCACGGTTACTGATGCTGGTGGCCTGCATGCTCACGCCTTGCAGGCCGCGAGTTCCAGGGATGGGCTGAACGTCATTCGGAGATGGTTATGACAGCGCTCTACATGATAATCGGCACCCTGGTAGCCCTGGGTGTATTGGTCACTTTCCATGAATTCGGCCATTTCTGGGTCGCCCGGCGCTGCGGCGTCAAGGTGTTGCGGTTCTCCGTAGGTTTCGGTACGCCGCTGGTGCGCTGGCACGACCGCCATGGCACCGAGTTCGTGGTGGCGGCGATTCCCCTGGGTGGTTACGTCAAGATGCTCGATGAGCGTGAGGGAGAGGTACCCCCTGCGCTGCTTGGTCAATCCTTCAACCGCAAGCCGGTTGGCCAGCGCATCGCTATCGTCGCGGCGGGCCCCATCGCCAACTTCCTCCTGGCGATCCTGTTCTTCTGGGTCGTGGCGCTGCTCGGAACCCAGCAAGTCCGTCCGGTCATCGGTGCGGTGGAGTCGGGCAGCCTGGCGGCTTCCGCTGGGCTGGTCGCGGGCCAGGAAGTGGTGTCGATCGACGGCAAGCCGACCAACGGCTGGTCAGCCGTCAATTTGCAGTTGGTGCGCCGCCTTGGTGAGACCGGCACCTTGCGGGTCGGGGTGCGCGATGAGGGCGCTACCCTCGAGCGTCAGCATGAAATCAATCTCGATCACTGGCTCAAGGGCGTCGACGAGCCGGACCCGATCCAGTCCCTTGGCCTGCGCCCCTGGCGTCCAGCCATCCCTCCCGTTCTCGCCGAGATCGACCCCAAGGGGCCTGCGGCTGCGGCCGGGCTCAAGACCGGCGACACGTTGCTTGCGCTGGACGGAGTTGCCCTGGCGGACTGGCAGCAGGTCGTGGACAGCGTTCGCGCACGTCCCGAGGCCAAGGTGCAGTTGCGCGTCGAGCGTGATGGTGCACAGCTGGAGGTCCCGGTAACCCTTGCGCGGCGCGGGGAAGGGCAGGCCTCTGGGGGTTACCTCGGGGCTGGCGTCAAGGGAGTCGAATGGCCTGCCGAAATGCTCCGCGAAGTGAGCTTCGGGCCGTTGGAGGCGGTGGGCGAGAGCCTCTCTCGCACCTGGAGCATGAGCGTCCTGACCCTTGAATCGCTGAAGAAAATGCTGTTCGGGGAGCTCTCGGTAAAAAACTTGAGCGGACCGATAACCATTGCTAAAGTGGCGGGCGCTTCAGCCCAGTCGGGCGTGGGGGATTTCCTGAATTTCCTGGCCTACCTGAGCATAAGCCTGGGGGTTCTTAACCTGCTGCCCATTCCAGTACTGGATGGGGGGCATTTGCTGTTTTACCTGATCGAGCTGGCGCGCGGTCGTCCGCTCTCGGATCGGGTGCAAGGTTGGGGGGTCCAGATCGGTATCAGTTTGGTCATCGGGGTGATGTTGCTCGCCCTGATCAACGATCTGGGTCGACTATAAAAAGCTTCGCTCAATTGCGAACGAACCTGCCGCCTTATCGCGGCGGGTTGTTTATTGCCAGTTGGAATAAAAGGACTTCATGAAACGTCTGCTGCTAACTGCGGTCCTCTCCGCACTGATGATCGCTGAAGTTCACGCCGAGTCCTTCACCATCTCCGATATTCGCGTCAATGGTCTGCAGCGGGTCTCCGCGGGCAGCGTGTTCGGTGCCTTGCCCTTGAACGTGGGTGACCAGGCCGACGATCGCCGCCTGGTCGAGTCCACGCGCTCCCTGTTCAAGACCGGCTTCTTCCAGGACATCCAGCTGAGCCGCGACGGCAATGTCCTGATCATCAACGTGGTCGAGCGCCCATCGGTTTCGAGCATCGAGATCGAAGGCAACAAGGCGATCAGCACCGAAGACCTGATGAAGGGCCTGAAACAGTCCGGCCTGGCCGAAGGCGAAATCTTCCAGCGCGCCACCCTCGAAGGTGTGCGTAACGAACTGCAGCGCCAGTACGTGGCCCAGGGCCGCTACTCGGCCGAAGTCGACGCTGAAGTGGTACCGCAACCACGCAACCGTGTCGGCCTGAAGATCAAGATCAACGAAGGCACCGTCGCTGCCATCCAGCACATCAACATCGTTGGCAACAATGTCTTCGATGACGAGGAACTGAGCCAGCTGTTCGAGCTCAAGACCACCAACTGGCTGTCCTTCTTCAAGAACGACGACAAGTATGCCCGCGAGAAGCTCTCCGGTGACCTGGAGCGTCTGCGCTCCTACTACCTGGACCGCGGCTACATCAACATGGACATCGCTTCCACCCAGGTGTCCATCACCCCGGACAAGAAGCACGTCTACATCACCGTCAACATCAACGAAGGCGAGAAGTACACCGTACGCGACGTGAAGCTCTCCGGTGACCTCAAGGTGCCGGAAGACCAGGTCAAGTCGCTGTTGCTGGTGCAGCCAGGCCAGGTGTTCTCGCGCAAGGTGATGACCACCACCTCCGACCTGATCACCCGTCGTCTGGGTAACGAAGGCTACACCTTCGCCAACGTCAACGGCGTGCCGCAGCCGCACGACGAAGACCATACCGTCGACATCATGTTCGTGGTCGATCCGGGCAAGCGTGCCTACGTCAACCGTATCAACTACCGCGGCAACACCAAGACCGAAGACGAAGTGCTGCGTCGCGAAATGCGCCAGATGGAAGGCGGCTGGGCCTCGACCTACCTGATCGACCAGTCCAAGACCCGTCTGGAGCGCCTGGGCTTCTTCAAGGAAGTTAACGTCGAGACCCCGCCGGTGCCGGGCACCGACGACCAGGTCGACGTCAACTACAGCGTTGAAGAGCAGGCCTCCGGCTCGATCACCGCCAGCGTCGGTTTCGCCCAGAGCGCAGGCCTGATCCTCGGTGGTTCGATCAGCCAGAGCAACTTCCTGGGTACCGGTAACAAGGTTTCCGTTGGTCTGACCCGTTCGGAATACCAGACCCGCTACAACTTCGGCTTCGTAGACCCCTACTGGACCGCCGACGGCGTCAGCCTGGGTTACAACGCCTTCTACCGCAGCACCGACTATGACGACCTCGATGTCGACGTGGCCAGCTATGCGGTGGACAGCCTGGGCGCTGGCGTCAGCGTCGGTTACCCGATCAGCGAAACCTCGCGCCTGACCTTCGGCCTGAACGTACAGCAGGACAAGATCAAGACCGGCAAGTACACCGTCGACGAGATCTTCGACTTCCTGGATAAGGAAGGCGATGACAGCTTCCTGAACTTCAAGGCTTCGGCGGGCTGGTCGGAATCGACCCTCAACAAGGGCGTGCTGGCGACCCGTGGTCACTCCCAGAGCCTGAGCGCCGAGGTAACCACTCCAGGCAGCGACCTGTCGTTCTTCAAGATCGACTACCGCGGCCAGCTGTTCAAGCCAATCACCAACGACTACACCCTGCGCTTGCACACCGAATTGGGCTATGGTGATGGTTTCGGCTCCACCGACGGCCTGCCGTTCTACGAGAACTACTTCGCGGGTGGCTTCAACTCGGTGCGTGGCTTCAAGGACAGCAGTCTGGGTCCCCGCAGTACGCCGAGCCAGGGCACCAAGCCGGGCACCATCAAGGACCCGGACCAGGATCCGCTGCCATTCGGTGGTAACGTCCTTGTCCAGGGCGGTGCCGAGTTGCTGTTCCCGCTGCCGTTCGTCAAAGACCAGCGCTCCCTGCGTACTTCCGTGTTCTGGGACGTGGGTAACGTGTTCGACACCAATTGCGGCAACAAGCCTGATTGCGAAAAGGTCGGTTTCTCGGGCATGGCAAGCTCTGTCGGTCTGGGCGTCACTTGGATCACTGCGCTGGGTCCGCTGAGCTTCAGCCTGGCGATGCCGGTGAAGAAGCCGGACGACGCCGATACCCAGGTGTTCCAATTCTCTCTGGGCCAGACCTTCTAAGGTCGGCCCTTGCTTAACGACAACGGTTTATCCAGGAGTGCATCGTGCGTAAGTTGACCCAACTGGCCGTGATGGCCGCGGCGCTGGTCGCCACCCCGGCTTTCGCCGAAATGAAGGTCGCCGTGCTGAACTATCAGATGGCGCTGCTCGAATCCGACGCGGCCAAGAAGTACGCCGTCGATGCCGAGAAGAAGTTCGGTCCACAACTGACCAAGCTCAAGAACCTGGAAAGCAGTGCCAAAGGCATCCAGGACCGCCTGATCAAGGGTGGCGACAAGATGCAGCAGCAGGAGCGTGAGCGCCTGGAGCTCGAGTTCAAGCAAAAGGCCCGCGACTTCCAGTTCCAGTCCAAGGAGCTGAACGAAGCCAAGGCCGTTGCTGACCGTGACATGCTCAAGCAGCTCAAGCCCAAGCTGGATGGTGCTGTCGAGGAAGTGATCAAGAAAGGTGGCTATGACCTGGTGCTCGAGCGCGGCGCGGTAATCGATGTCAAGCCGCAGTACGACATCACCCGCCAGGTCATCGAGCGCATGAACCAAGCCCGTTGATATGACCGTGACCATGACGCTCGGCCAATTGGCCGAGGCCCTCGGGGCGCAGCTAAAAGGCCCCGAGGCGCTGCAAATCACCGGATTGGCCACCTTGCAGGAGGCCACCGCCGGGCAGTTGAGCTTCCTTGCCAACAAGCAGTACCGCAAGTACCTGGACGATTCCCAGGCAGGCGCGGTGTTGCTCAAGGCCGAGGACGCCGAAGGCTTCGCCGGCAACGCACTGATCGTGGCGGACCCATACCTTGCGTATGCCCGCATTTCGCACCTGTTCGATCCAAAGCCCAAGGCTGTGGCGGGAATTCATCCCAGCGCCGTGGTACATGAGGATGCACAGGTCGATGCCAGCGCCAGCATTGGCCCGTTCGCCGTGATCGAAAGCGGCGCGCGGATCGGCGCGAACGTGACGGTCGGCGCCCATTGTTTTATTGGCGCACGTTGCGTGATCGGTGAGGGTGGTTGGCTCGCTCCGCGGGTCACGCTGTACCACGACGTGACCATCGGCAAGCGGGTGGTGATCCAGTCCGGTGCCGTGATCGGTGGGGAAGGCTTTGGCTTTGCCAACGAGAGGGGCGTCTGGCAGAAGATCGCCCAGATCGGCGGTGTGACGCTGGGTGACGACGTTGAGATCGGTGTGAACACCGCCGTTGACCGCGGTGCACTGTCGGACACTCGTATCGGCAATGGCGTCAAGCTCGACAACCAGATCCAGATCGCCCACAACGTGCAGGTCGGTGACCACACGGCAATGGCGGCCTGTGTCGGGATCTCCGGCAGCACGCGCATCGGCAAGCATTGCATGATCGCCGGTGGCGTCGGCATGGTGGGTCACATCGATGTCTGCGACAACGTATTCGTTTCCGGTATGACCATGGTCACCCGTTCGATCACCGAGCCGGGCGGCTATTCTTCCGGCACGGCCATGCAGCCTCTGGCCGAATGGCGCAAGAGCGCCGCGCGTATCCGCCAGTTGGATGAAATGTCCAAGCGTCTCCAGCAGTTGGAAAAACGTGTCGATACCGTGACCTCAGGTGGCCAGCCGACATCAGAAGGCTGATACCATTCCCTGAGCAAGAGTGAACAGACGCTAGCTGGCTCCTCTTTGGATTGCAAAAGGAGCGTGTGGTCAGCACCTGCGCTCCCTATTCTTATTACAGGCTTCCCCCCGAAATGATGGACATCAACGAGATTCGCGAATACCTGCCTCACCGTTACCCGTTCCTGCTGGTGGACCGGGTCACGGATCTGGATTTCGAGGCCCAGAGCATTCGTGCCTACAAGAATGTCAGCATCAACGAGCCGTTCTTCAATGGCCACTTCCCGGCGCATCCAATCATGCCGGGCGTGCTGATCATCGAGGCGATGGCCCAGGCGGCCGGGATTCTCGGATTCAAGATGCTCGATGCCAAGCCGGCGGACGGCACTCTTTACTATTTCGTCGGCTCCGACAAGCTGCGCTTCCGCCAGCCGGTGCTGCCAGGCGACCAGCTGGTGCTGGAAGCCAAGTTCCTCAGCCGTAAGAGCATGATCTGGAAGTTCGAGTGCCGCGCCCTGGTCGACGGCAAGCCGGTCTGCTCGGCAGAGATCACTTGCGCGGAACGCTCCCTATGAGTTCGATTGATCCTCGGGCGATCATCGATCCGTCGGCCAAGATTGCCGACGGTGTCGAGGTGGGCCCCTGGTCGATCGTAGGCCCAGGCGTGGAGATTGGCGAGGGCACCGTCATCGGACCTCATGTGGTGCTCAAAGGTCCGACCCGCATCGGCAAGCACAACCGTATCTTCCAGTTCTCTTCCATCGGCGAAGATACCCCTGACCTCAAGTACAAGGGCGAACCCACGCGTCTGGTGATCGGGGACCACAATGTGATCCGCGAAGGCGTGACCATTCACCGAGGCACCATTCAGGACCGCTCGGAAACCACGCTGGGCGACCACAACCTGATCATGGCCTATGCCCATATCGGGCATGACAGCGTCATCGGCAACCACTGCATCCTGGTCAACAACACTGCGTTGGCCGGCCATGTGCACGTGGGTGACTGGGCGATCCTGTCCGGCTATACCCTGGTCCATCAGTACTGCCATATCGGTGCCCATGCCTTCTCTGGCATGGGGACGGCCATCGGCAAGGACGTGCCAGCTTTCGTCACGGTGTTCGGCAGCCCTGCCGAGGCACGCAGCATGAACTTCGAGGGCATGCGCCGTCGGGGCTTCAGTGACGAAGTCATCCACGCCCTGCGCCGCGCCTACAAGATCGTCTATCGCCACGGCCTGACCGTGGAAGATGCGCTCAACGAGCTGGGCGAGCTTGCTTCCCAATACCCCGAGGTCGAACTGTTCCGTCAGTCGATTCTCAGTTCCGCCCGCGGCATCACCCGCTGACATGGCCCAGCTTTGCGTGGCGCTGGTCGCGGGTGAGGCCAGCGGCGATATTCTCGGCTCCGGTCTGATGCGCGCGCTAAAGGCGCGCCATCCCGATGTGCGTTTCATTGGCGTCGGCGGTCCCTTGATGGAGGCCGAGGGTCTGGTGTCCTACTTTCCCATGGAGCGCCTGGCGGTCATGGGGTTGGTCGAGGTGCTCGGGCGCTTGCGCGAGCTGCTCAAGCGCCGCAAGGAACTGATCAGCACCCTCATCGCCGAAAAGCCCGACGTGTTCATCGGCATCGATGCGCCGGATTTCACTCTCAATATCGAACTGAAGCTGCGTCAGGCCGGGATCAAGACCGTGCATTACGTCAGCCCTTCGGTCTGGGCCTGGCGGCAGAAGCGTGTGCTCAAGATCCGCGAAGGCTGCGACCTGATGCTCACCTTGTTCCCCTTCGAGGCGAAATTCTACGAAGAGAAGGGCGTGCCGGTGCGCTTCGTCGGCCATCCGCTGGCGGACACGATCCCGCTCGAAGCCGACCGTCAGGCCGCCCGTGAGGCCATAGGCGCGGGCGAGGGGCCATTGGTGGCCTTGATGCCGGGCAGTCGTGGTGGTGAAGTCGGCCGGCTGGGCGAGTTGTTCCTCGATACGGCCCAGCGTCTGCGTGAGCTGGTGCCGGGCGTGCGTTTCGTCTCGCCCTGCGCCAACCCGGCGCGACGCGCCCAGCTCGAGCAGATGCTGCAGGGCCGCGACCTGCCGGTGACCCTGCTCGATGGCCGCTCGCACCAGGCCCTGGCAGCCTGCGACGCGGTGCTCATCGCTTCAGGTACCGCGACCCTGGAGGCGCTGCTGTACAAGCGGCCTATGGTGGTCGCCTATCGCCTGGCACCGCTGACCTACTGGATTCTCAAGCGCATGGTGAAGAGCCCCTACGTGTCGCTGCCCAACTTGCTGGCCCAGCGCCTGCTGGTGCCGGAGCTGCTGCAGGACGCCGCCACCAGTGAAGCCTTGGCCCAGACCGTGGCACCGCTGATCAGCAACGGCGCGCAGCAGACCGAAAGTTTCGACCAGATCCACCGCACCCTGCGTCGTGACGCCTCCAACCAGGCGGCCGAGGCGGTGCTGGCCTTGCTGGGAGACCGATAGGATGCAAATGGGGCTGGATTTCAACCTGGTCGAGGAGTTGGTCGCCGGTGTCGATGAAGTTGGTCGCGGCCCGCTCTGCGGGGCGGTGGTCACCGCGGCAGTGATTCTCGATCCGCAGCGGCCGATTCTTGGCCTCAACGATTCGAAGAAGCTCACCGAGGCCAAGCGTGAAGCGCTGTTCGACGAGATCTGCGAAAAAGCCTTGAGCTTTTGCATCGCCCGGGCGGAGGTCGAGGAAATCGACCGACTGAACATTCTCCAGGCCACGATGCTGGCCATGCAACGTGCGGTCGAGGGGCTGAGCATCACGCCCAAGCTCGCCCTGATCGATGGCAACCGCTGCCCCAAGCTGGCGGTGCCGGCGGCGCCTGTGATTCAAGGGGACGCCCAGGTGCCGGCCATCGCGGCTGCCTCGATCCTGGCCAAGGTCACCCGTGATCGTGAGATGAGCGCGTTCGAGCTGATCTATCCGGGCTACGGGATCGGCGGGCACAAAGGGTATCCGACGCCTGTGCACCTTGAGGCGTTGGCGCGTCTGGGGCCGACGCCGATACATCGGCGTTCCTTCGCCCCGGTGCGCGCGGCGTGGGAGGCCCGTGAGGGCATCACCGACTCTTTGATCTGATCGATTGGGGCCGCTTTGCGGCCCCAAACTTTCATGGCTTTTACGCTACAATCCCGCTCTTGTTGTCTGGCACTGCTATAGGATTTTCCATGTCGGTTTCCTTCGTTCACCTTCGCGTGCACTCCGAATTTTCGCTGGTCGACGGCCTGGTGCGGATCAAGCCGCTGGCCAAGGCACTGGCCGGAATGAACATGCCGGCGGTGGCGATTACCGACCAGAGCAACATGTGCTCCCTGGTGAAGTTCTACAAAACCGCCATGGGCGCCGGCATCAAGCCGATCTGTGGTGCCGACCTGTGGCTGGCTGGCAGCGACCCGGAAGCGCCGCTCTCGCGGATCTGCTTCCTGGCCATGAACCCCAAGGGCTATCGCAACCTCACGGAATTGATTTCCCGCGGCTGGACCGAAGGCCAGCGCAACGGCTTGGTGATCATCCAGCGCGAGTGGATCGCCCCCGCCAGCGAAGGGCTGATCGCGCTGTCCGCTGGCAAGGAAGGCGACATCGGCATGGCGCTCATGGCGGGGCGCCAGGACGAGGCTCAGGCGCTGCTTGGCGATTGGATGGGCATGTTCCCCGACCGTTTCTACGTCGAGGTGCAGCGGACCAATCGCAGCGGTGACGAAGAGTACGTGCATGCCGCCGTGGCGCTGGCCGACCGCTTCGGTGCGCCCTTGGTGGCGACCAACGATGTGCGTTTCATCAAGCAGTCCGACTTCGACGCCCACGAGACCCGCGTCTGCATCGGCGAGGGCTGGACCCTCGACGATCCGCGCCGGCCCCGTGCCTACAGCGACCAGCAGTACCTCAAGTCCGCCGAGGAAATGGCCGAGCTGTTCAGCGACCTGCCGGACGCCATCGCCAACACCGTGGAAATCGCCAAGCGCTGCAACATCACCGTGCAGTTGGGCAAGTACTTCCTCCCCGATTTCCCGACGCCCAACGGCATGGGCATCGACGACTACCTGCGTCACGTCTCCCACGAAGGCCTGGAAGAGCGCCTGGCGGTGCTCTGGCCCAAGGAGACCACGCCCAATTACGAAGAGAAGCGCCAGGTCTATCTGGACCGCCTGAAGTTCGAGCTGGATATCATCATCCAGATGGGCTTCCCCGGTTACTTCCTGATCGTTATGGACTTCATCAAGTGGGCCAAGAACAACGGGGTGCCGGTGGGGCCTGGCCGAGGGTCGGGTGCGGGCTCGCTGGTGGCTTATGTGTTGAAGATCACCGACCTCGACCCGCTGGCCTATGACCTGCTGTTCGAGCGCTTCCTCAACCCAGAACGTATTTCCATGCCCGACTTCGACGTCGACTTCTGCATGGATGGCCGCGACCGGGTGATCGACTACGTGGCCGAGGCCTACGGGCGTAATGCAGTCAGCCAGATCATCACCTTCGGCACCATGGCGGCCAAGGCGGTGGTGCGGGACGTGGCCCGAGTCCAGGGCAAGTCCTATGGTCTGGCCGACCGCCTGTCGAAAATGATCCCGTTCGAAGTGGGCATGACTCTGGAGAAGGCCTACGAGCAGGAAGAAATCCTGCGCGACTTCCTCAAGAGCGACGAGGATGCCCGCGAAATCTGGGACATGGCCCTGAAGCTCGAAGGCGTTACCCGAGGCACCGGCAAGCACGCCGGGGGCGTGGTGATCGCGCCGACCAAGCTCACTGACTTCTCACCGATCGCCTGTGATGAAGAGGGTGGCGGCCTGGTGACCCAGTTCGACAAGGATGACGTCGAGGCTGCGGGCCTGGTGAAGTTCGACTTCCTCGGCCTGCGTACCCTGACCATCATCAAGTGGGCGATGGAGACGATCAACCGCGAGCAGGCCAAGAAGAACCTGCCCGACGTCAACATCGACTTCATCCCGCTGGACGACAAGAAGACCTACGAGCTTTTGCAAAAGGCCGAGACCACGGCCGTGTTCCAGCTCGAATCGCGCGGTATGAAGGAGCTGATCAAGAAGCTCAAGCCCGACTGCCTGGAAGACCTCATCGCACTCGTGGCGCTGTTCCGCCCCGGCCCGCTGCAATCGGGCATGGTGGATGACTTCATCAACCGTAAGCACGGCCGCGCCGAGCTGGCCTACCCGCACCCGGACTACCAGTACGAAGGCCTCAAGCCGGTACTGGCGCCGACCTACGGCATCATCCTGTACCAGGAACAGGTGATGCAGATCGCCCAGGTCATGGCCGGCTATACCTTGGGCGGCGCCGACATGCTGCGTCGCGCCATGGGTAAGAAAAAACCCGAGGAAATGGCCAAGCAGCGCGGCGGCTTCATCGAAGGTTGCGCCAACAACGGTATCGATGCAGACCTGGCGGGCAACATCTTCGACCTGGTGGAGAAATTCGCAGGTTACGGTTTCAACAAGTCCCACTCGGCCGCCTATGGCCTGGTGTCCTATCAGACAGCCTGGCTCAAGACCCACTACCCGGCGCCTTTCATGGCTGCGGTCCTGTCGGCGGATATGCACAACACCGACAAGGTGGTGGTGCTGATCGAAGAAGTGCGCAGCATGAAGCTGCGCCTGGACGCGCCGGATGTGAACAACTCCGACTTCAAGTTCACGGTCAACGACGATGGCCGCATCGTTTATGGGCTCGGGGCGATCAAGGGCGTCGGTGAGGGCCCGGTCGAGGCCATCGTCGAAGCGCGTGCCGAGGGCGGGCCATTCAAGGACCTGTTCGACTTCTGCGAGCGCGTCGATCTCAAGCGTATCAACAAGCGAACGCTCGATGCGCTGATCCGCAGTGGCGCGCTTGACCGCCTGGGCCCGTACTTCCATGACGAAATCAAGGCTTATCAGGCCAACATCGACCGCAACCGTGCGGTGCTGCTTTCGGCCCTGGAGGAGGCGATCAAGGCTGCCGAGCAGATCGCTCGTACTGCCGACAGCGGTCACGTGGATCTGTTCGGCGGCTTGTTCGTCGAACAGGACTCCGACGTCTACGCCAACCACCGCAAGGTGCGCGAGCTGACCCTGAAGGAGCGTCTGCGGGGCGAGAAGGACACCTTGGGCCTGTACCTGACCGGCCACCCGATCGACGAGTACGAGACCGAGATTCGCCGCTTCGCGCGCCAGCGCATCATTGATCTCAAGCCGTCCCGCGACACCCAGACCGTGGCAGGCATGATCATTGCGCTGCGGGTGATGAAGAACAAGAAAGGCGACAAGATGGGCTTCGTCACCCTCGACGACCGTTCCGGGCGTATCGAGGCTTCTTTATTTGCCGATGCGTTCATGGCGGCTCAGGCCCTGTTGCAGACGGATGCGATGGTGGTGGTGGAGGGAGAGGTCAGTCACGACGACTTTTCCGGCGGCCTGCGCCTGCGGGTCAAGCAGGTGATGACCATGGAGGATGCCCGCACCAAGCTGGCCGAGAGTCTGCGCCTGAAGGTGGCCCACGAGGCCCTCAAGGGCGACCGACTGGCCTGGCTGGGCGAGCTGATCACCCGTCATCGCGGTGGCTGCCCGATCACCCTGGAGTACACCGGGAGCGAGGCGCGGGCGATGCTGCAGTTTGGCGACGAGTGGTCGATCGATCCCGCCGACGGCCTGATTCAAGCGCTGCGTGACCAGTTCGGACGTGAGAACGTCTTCCTGCAATACCGCTGAACCGACGAATTTTAATCTCGACCTGAATGCGCCTGATCCCTTAAGGTAGGGCGCCAAACGGATCAACCGGCCGGCCGCCTGGCCGTAGACCCAAGACGGATGCCTATGAACCCGAATTTCCTCGATTTCGAACAGCCGATTGCCGACCTGCAAGCCAAGATCGAAGGGCTGCGCCTGGTGGGCAACGACAATTCGCTGAACATCAGCGATGAAATTGCCCGTCTGCAAGACAAGAGCAATACCCTGACCGAAAGCATCTTCGGCAACCTGACCAGCTGGCAAATCGCCCGTCTGGCCCGTCACCCTCGTCGTCCCTATACCCTGGACTACATCGACCACATCTTCACCGAGTTCGAAGAGCTGCACGGCGACCGTCACTTCGCTGACGATGCTGCGATCGTCGGCGGTACCGCGCGCCTGGACGGCAAGCCGGTCATGGTCATCGGTCACCAGAAGGGCCGTGAAGTGCGTGAAAAGGTGCGCCGCAACTTTGGCATGCCGCGTCCGGAAGGCTACCGCAAGGCCTGCCGCCTGATGGAAATGGCCGAGCGCTTCAAGATGCCTATCCTGACCTTCATCGATACTCCGGGTGCCTACCCTGGTATCGACGCCGAGGAGCGCAACCAGAGCGAGGCCATCGCCTGGAACCTGCGGGTAATGGCACGCCTGAAGACCCCGATCATCGCCACCGTCATCGGTGAGGGCGGTTCCGGTGGTGCGCTGGCCATCGGCGTGTGCGACCAATTGAACATGCTGCAGTATTCCACCTACTCGGTGATCTCGCCGGAAGGCTGCGCCTCGATCCTGTGGAAGACTGCCGACAAGGCTGCCGATGCTGCCGAGGCAATGGGCATCACCGCCGAGCGCCTGAAGAGCCTGAACATCGTCGACAAGGTCATCAGCGAGCCTCTGGGCGGCGCCCACCGTGACCCTGCGAAGATGTCCGAAAGCATCCGTGCCGACCTGGTCGAGCAGCTCGAGATGCTGGGCAAGTTCGATCACGATGCGCTGCTGGCCCGTCGTTACGATCGCCTGATGAGCTACGGCGTCTGACCCATTCGGGGGCGTCGCGCCTATCTTCGGATAAACCCGCTCCTTCCACGACGGCATTGCTTTAGATCGCAGTGCTATTGTGGGAGCGGGTTCACTCGCGAAAGGGGCGCGAAGCATCTGCGATGATCCTCCGTCATGTGAGGTCCTGATGATCAACCTCACCGCTCAACTTTCCCCCTGGCTCAATGCCCCCGCCTGGTACGTCGCTTTCTCCGGCGGCCTCGACTCCACCGTCCTGCTGCAGCTGCTGGCCGATTACGCCCGTCGTCATCGCGCCCCGCCACTGCGCGCCGTGCACATCCATCATGGCCTGCAAGCCGCTGCTGATGATTGGCCGCAACATTGCCAGTCGATCTGTGATGGGCTGGGTCTCGAGCTCCAGGTCATCCATGTTCAGGTCACGCCCGGTGCCAGCCTGGAACAGGCGGCCCGGGATGCCCGCTATGCCGCATTCGCGCAAGTGCTCGGGGCTGGGGAGGTGCTGTTCACAGGTCAGCACCGCGAGGACCAGGCCGAGACCTTGCTCTTTCGTCTGTTGCGCGGTGCCGGACTGCGCGGGCTGGCGGCCATGCCGGCAGCACGCCCCCTGGGGCAGGGGTGGCTGGCCCGGCCCCTGCTGGCGGTCGGGCGGGCGCAGTTGCTCGCGCAGGCCAATGCACAGGGGCTTTGCTGGATCGAGGATCCCTCCAACGCCAATACCACCTATGCCCGAAACTACCTGCGCGGCGAGGTATTCCCTGTGCTGAATCATCGTTGGCCTCAGGCCGCGAGCAATCTTGCCCGCAGTGCTGGGCATTTGGGCGAGGCCCTGGGCTTGCTGGACGAGCTGGCGGCAGATGATCTGGCGGGAGCCGCACAAGAGGCACCGTTTGCCTGGCTCGGCCTGGACTCTCTCGATCTGGCCGCGCTTGAGGCATTATCGCCAGCGCGCCAGCGAAATGCCCTGCAATATTGGTTGAGCCGTCGGACTCGGTTACCCGACGCCCGTCATTGGGCCGGCTGGGACAGCCTGCGTGACGCAGTCGTCGATGCCCAGCCGGTGTGGCGGCTGGGCGATGGTGAGTTGCAGCGCAGTCATGGGCGCATCTGGTGGTTGAAGGGGCAGTGGCTGGTGCCGGTCAAGGGCGTTCTGGCCTGGGCGGACCCAAGCGTGCCTCTGACGTTACCCGGTAATGGTTGCGTGTCCGTGCAGGGTGATTGTCCGCCAGGTGAGGTGCAGGTGCGCTACCGTCAGGGCGGCGAGATGCTCGAGGTGCCAGGACGGGGCCGTCGTGACCTCAAGCGCTTGCTGAACGAGCTGCAAGTCCCGCATTTCGTGCGCTCGCGTTTACCACTGCTGTGGCAGGGCGAGCGCCTGCTGGCAGTGGCCAACCTGCCGCTGGCAGGGCAGGGCGGTATCCAGTTGCATTGGCGGCCGCCGACGAGCGTGCAAGGTTTGAGCTGAAGGGTACATTCCGGTAGACTACCCTCCCTTCTTGATACAGCTTCTGTGGGTTCCTCGAAAACACAGCAGTTGCCGATTACCAAGCAGTTTTTTGCTGGGCTGATTCTTAAAATGACGAGCGAGCTCCATGCCGGGGATATCCCTGGTTTGTACAGACGCGGCAGTTGTTCGAGATGCACTGTGATTGACGCAGGTGATCGGGGGCTTCGGCCTTCCTTCGCTTTCTCCGGCGGCGCTGACCGCTTTAACGCAGACTTCTAGGGTTTTTCATGACGCGCTACATATTCGTCACGGGCGGTGTTGTTTCTTCATTGGGGAAAGGCATTGCCTCGGCTTCCTTGGCGGCCATCCTGGAGGCGCGGGGGCTCAAGGTCACCATGCTCAAGCTGGATCCGTACATCAACGTCGACCCCGGCACCATGAGCCCGTTCCAGCATGGTGAAGTGTTCGTCACCCACGATGGCGCCGAGACCGACCTCGACCTGGGCCACTACGAGCGGTTCATCCGCACCACCATGACCCAGAACAACAACTTCACCACCGGCCGTATCTACGAGCATGTGCTGCGCAAGGAGCGCCGTGGCGACTACCTGGGCGCGACCATCCAGGTCATCCCGCACATCACCGACGAGATCAAGCGTCGCATCATCAAGGGCGCCGGCGATGCCGACGTTGCCCTGGTCGAGATCGGTGGCACCGTCGGCGACATCGAGTCGCAGCCGTTCCTCGAGGCGATCCGCCAGCTGCGCGTCGAAGTGGGTTCCAAGCGCGCCATGCTGATGCACCTGACCCTGGTTCCTTACATCGCCACTGCCGGCGAGACCAAGACCAAACCGACCCAGCATTCGGTCAAGGAACTGCGCTCCATCGGCCTGCAGCCGGACGTGCTGATCTGCCGTTCCGACCACCCGGTCGATGCGTCGTCGCGCCGCAAGATCGCCCTGTTCACCAACGTCGAAGAGCGTGCGGTGATCTCTCTGCAAGACGTCGATACCATCTACAAGATCCCAGGTGTATTGCATGCCCAGGGCCTGGATGATTTCGTCGTCGAGCGCTTCGGCCTGCAGTGCAGCAGCGCCGATTTGTCCGAGTGGGACCAGGTCGTCGATGCCAAGCTGAACCCTGAGCATGAAGTCACCATCGCCATGGTCGGCAAGTACATGGAACTGCTGGATGCGTACAAGTCGCTGATCGAGGCCATGAGCCACGCGGGCATCAAGAACCGCACCAAGGTCAACCTGCGCTACATCGACTCCGAAGACATCGAGAACCAGGGCACCAGCCTGCTCGAAGGCGCCGATGCCATTCTCGTCCCGGGCGGTTTCGGTCTGCGCGGCGTCGAAGGCAAGATCACCGCTGTCCAGTACGCGCGCGAAAACAAGGTGCCGTACCTGGGCATCTGCCTGGGCATGCAGGTCGCGGTCATCGAGTTCGCACGTAACGTGATGGGCTGGAAAGACGCCAACTCCACCGAGTTCGACCGCAACAGCGGCCACCCGGTCGTCGGCCTGATCACCGAATGGGCCGATGCCACCGGCGCGGTCGAGACCCGTTCCGAAGCTTCCGACCTGGGCGGCACCATGCGCCTGGGTGCTCAGGACTGCCAGCTGGCGGCCGGCTCCAAGGTCCATGACTGCTATGGCAAGGATGTGATCACCGAGCGTCACCGCCACCGCTACGAAGTGAACAACAACCTGCTGCCACAGCTGGTCGAGGCAGGCTTGGTGGTATCCGGTCGTTCCGAGGACGGTGCGCTGGTTGAAGTGGTCGAGTCCAAGGACCACCCATGGTTCGTCGCTTGCCAGTTCCACCCCGAGTTCACCTCGACCCCACGTGACGGCCACCCGCTGTTCAGTGGTTTCGTCAAGGCGGCCCTGGCCCAGAAGAACAAGGCCTGATCCATGACCCAGAAGATCATTCGCGTCGGTAGCATCGAGATCGCCAACGACAAGCCGTTCGTCCTGTTCGGCGGCATGAACGTCCTGGAGTCCCGTGACCTGGCCCTGAAGGTCTGCGAAGCCTACGTGCGGGTCACCGAGAAGCTCGGTATCCCTTACGTGTTCAAGGCCAGCTTCGACAAGGCCAACCGTTCGTCGATCAACTCCTATCGTGGTCCGGGCATGGAAGAAGGGCTGAAGATCTTCGAAGAGATCAAGCAGACCTTCAAGGTGCCGGTGATCACCGACGTGCACGAGCCCTACCAAGCCGAGCCCGTCGCCAAGGTGTGCGACATCATCCAGCTGCCAGCCTTCCTGTCGCGCCAGACCGACCTGGTCGTGGCGATGGCCAAGACCGGCGCCGTGATCAACATCAAGAAGGCTCAGTTCCTCGCGCCTCAGGAAATGAAGCACATCCTGACCAAGTGCGAAGAAGCCGGTAACGACCAGTTGATCCTCTGCGAGCGTGGTTCGAGCTTCGGCTACAACAACCTCGTCGTGGACATGCTCGGCTTCGGCATCATGAAGCAGTTCGAGTATCCGGTGTTCTTCGATGTGACCCATGCCCTGCAGATGCCGGGCGGTCGCTCCGATTCCGCCGGTGGTCGTCGCGCCCAGGTCACCGACCTGGCCAAGGCCGGCATGAGCCAAGGCTTGGCCGGGCTGTTCCTGGAAGCCCACCCGGACCCGGACAACGCCAAGTGCGATGGTCCTTGCGCCCTGCGCCTGGACAAGCTGGAGCCGTTCCTGGCCCAGCTCAAGCAACTGGACGACCTGGTGAAAAGTTTTCCGACGGTAGAGACCGCGTAAAGCTCATTTCTCCGGTAAAGTACCGCCCTCACCCCTGACCGAACGGTCAGGGGTCGCCTTCGCCAGGCCTGCCCGTTTCCGAACTGCCTGGCGAACGCCCAGATTTCCTTAGCTGCGTTGTTTTCGTCAATTCTGGAGTGCTTACAACAATGGCAAAAATCGTCGACATCAAAGGTCGTGAAGTTCTCGATTCGCGTGGCAACCCCACCGTGGAAGCCGATGTTCTGCTCGACAACGGCATCATCGGCAGCGCCTGCGCGCCGTCCGGTGCTTCCACCGGCTCGCGTGAAGCGCTGGAGCTGCGTGATGGCGACAAGAGCCGTTACCTGGGCAAGGGCGTGCTGAAGGCTGTTGCCAACATCAACGGCCCGATCCGCGACCTGCTGCTGGGCAAGGACCCGGCCGACCAGAAGGCCCTGGACCGCGCCATGATCGAACTGGACGGTACCGAGAACAAGGCCAAGCTGGGCGCCAACGCCATCCTGGCCGTCTCCCTGGCTGCCGCCAAGGCTGCTGCCCAGGATCAGGACCTGCCGCTGTACGCACACATCGCCAACCTCAATGGCACCCCAGGCCAGTACTCCATGCCGGTTCCGATGATGAACATCATCAACGGCGGCGAGCACGCCGACAACAACGTCGACATCCAGGAGTTCATGGTTCAGCCGGTTGGCGCCAAGACCTTCTCCGATGCCCTGCGCATGGGTACCGAAATCTTCCACCACCTCAAAGCCGTGCTCAAGGCTCGTGGCCTGAACACCGCTGTGGGTGACGAAGGTGGCTTCGCGCCAAACCTGACCTCCAACGAAGACGCCCTGGGCGCCATCGCCGAGGCCGTCGAGAAGGCCGGCTACAAGCTGGGCACCGACGTGACCCTGGCCCTGGACTGCGCGGCTTCCGAGTTCTACGAAGACGGCAAGTACAACCTGTCTGGCGAAGGCAAGTCGTTCGATGCCGAAGGCTTTGCCGATTACCTCAAGGGCTTGACCGAGCGCTTCCCGATCATCTCGATCGAAGATGGCCTGGACGAGTCCGACTGGGCTGGCTGGAAGATCCTCACCGACAAGATCGGTGCCAAGGTACAGCTGGTCGGCGACGACCTGTTCGTGACCAACACCAAGATCCTCAAGGAAGGCATCGAGAAGGGCATCGGTAACTCGATCCTGATCAAGTTCAACCAGATCGGCTCGCTGACCGAAACCCTGGAAGCCATCCAGATGGCCAAGGCTGCCGGCTACACCGCGGTCATCTCCCACCGTTCGGGTGAAACCGAGGACTCCACCATCGCCGATCTGGCCGTCGGTACCGCTGCTGGCCAGATCAAGACCGGTTCGCTGTGCCGTTCCGACCGCGTCTCGAAGTACAACCAGCTGCTGCGTATCGAAGAGCAACTGGGCGCCAAGGCCGTGTACCGCGGTCGTGCCGAGTTTCGCGGCTGAGCAAGAGATGGTAAAAAGGCAGCAGCCGAGGCCGTCTGAACGTTCGTACTGAGCTGTCAGACGCCTCTTACGGGTTTCTGTCGACGAAGCCTGGCCTCGGCCAGGCTTCGTGCTATTGGAAGCTCGCTGCGGCGGCCTTTTACCTCTGGATATCTTGATGCGCAGTCCCTATTGGTTGTTTCTCGTCCTGCTCCTGCTGCTCGGCGGCCTGCAGTACCGCCTTTGGGTGGGTAACGGCAGCCTGGCGCAAGTGGCCGAGCTCAAGCAGCAGATCGCAGAACAGCATGCCGAGAACGAGCGGCTGCTCGAGCGTAATCGCGTGCTGGATGCTGAAGTTCTGGAGTTGAAAAAAGGTATGGAGACCGTCGAAGAGCGGGCTCGTCACGAATTGGGGATGGTCAAGGAGGGTGAAACCCTCTACCAGTTGCCGCAGAAATGACGCAGACGCTACCGGCTTTCTGGGCCGTGATTCCCGCCGCGGGCGTCGGTGCCCGCATGGCTGCCGATCGTCCCAAGCAGTATCTGCAATTGGGCGGGCAGACCCTTCTCGAGCATAGCCTCGACTGTTTTCTCGACCACCCCTCGCTCAAGGGCGTGGTGGTCAGCATTGCCGCCGATGATCCCTACTGGCCTGGCCTACGCTGTGCCAACGACCCACGCATACAGCGTGCGGCCGGGGGGCGTGAGCGGGCCGACTCGGTGCTCAATGCATTATTGCTTTTGCATGCCCAAGGGGCGGCGGACAGCGACTGGGTGCTGGTGCATGACGCGGCGCGACCGAACCTGGCGCGCAGCGACCTGGATCGGTTGCTGTCGGAGTTGGCCGACGATCCTGTCGGAGGTTTACTTGCGGTGCCTGCTCGCGACACGCTCAAGCGTGCCGATGCCAATGGACGGGTCAGTGCCACGGTGGATCGCAGCACCATCTGGCAGGCCTACACGCCGCAGATGTTCCGCCTGGGGGCCTTGCACCGGGCCCTGGCCGAATGCCTGGTCTCCGATGTGGTGGTCACGGACGAGGCCTCGGCCATCGAATGGTCCGGTCAGGCGCCGCGCTTGATTGAAGGGCGCAGCGACAACATAAAAGTCACCCGCCCGGAAGACCTGGAATGGTTGCGCCAGCGCTGGGCCGCCCGTCGCTGAAACCGAACGCCTGCGTCCACCTCTTCGCAAGTGCTCCCGCGAAGAGGTCATCGGAATCCTCAGTTTTGCCGATACTCTGGCAGCCCCGCCAGCCCCTCCTTCAGAAAGTCCACCAGCCGCCGCACTTTCGGTGACAAGTGCCTTTGCTGCGGGTACAGCGCCCACACAGCCGTGTTCGGTGGCTGGTGCGCTTCGAGCAGCGATACCAGCGCACCGCTGTTGAGGTGCTCAAGTACGTAATAGTCCGGCAACTGGCACAACCCCATGCCCAACAATGCTGCATCCAGCACGGCCTGCCCGCTATTGCAGCGCCAGTTGCCCTGCACCCGCTGACTCAACTCCCGCCCATCCTGCTGCAACACCCAGAGGTCGGAACTGCCGATCAGGCAGTTGTGCCGAGTCAGTTCCGACAGGCTGTGGGGGCGACCATAGCGCTCAAGGTAGGCGGGGGAGGCGCACAGGTACATGCGCCGGGGAGCCAAGCGCGTAGCCACCAGGCGTGAGTCCTGCAGACGCCCGAGGCGTATCGCCAGGTCCATTCCCTCATGCACCAAGTCCAAGGTGCGGTTGCTCAGTTCCACCTCAACGCGCAGTTGCGGATACAGGGCCATGAAGCGCGTCACCAAGGGGACGATGAAGCGTTCTCCATAAGCCACCGCGCAGGTCATGCGCAACAGCCCTTTGGGCTCGCTGGCAAGGTCGCCCATGGCGCGCAGGGCTTCTTCGCGTCCGTCCTGCAAGCGCTGGCAATGTTGCAGGAAGGTCTGCCCTGCCTCGCTCAGGGTCACCCGGCGGGTACTGCGGTACAGAAGCCGTGTCTGCAAGCGCTCTTCCAGACGAGCGATTTGTCGGCTGATGTGCGAGGACGAAACACCCAGACGTTCGGCGGCGGCGGTGAACTGACCTGACTCGGCCACCGCGACGAATTCGTCGATGCCTTCCCAGCGACTGCTCATTGATTATCCCTGTGTGGCAATAATGTTTTTACTTGCGCCGGATTATTCATCAAAAGTGCTTGAATTACACTGAGCCGAAGCAATCATCCCTTGTCTGGAGTTCCGTTGATGATCAAGTCCCGCGCCGCTGTTGCCTTCGAGGCCAAGAAACCCCTGGAAATCGTCGAAGTCGACGTGGCCATGCCCAAAGCGGGTGAAGTGCTCCTGCGTGTGGTGGCCAGCGGTGTCTGCCATACCGATGCCTACACCCTGTCGGGCGCCGACCCGGAAGGTATCTTCCCCTCGATCCTGGGCCACGAGGGCGGTGCGATCGTCGAAGCCGTGGGCGAGGGTGTCACCTCGGTCGCTGTCGGCGACCACGTGATCCCGCTGTACACCCCCGAATGCGGCCAATGCAAATTCTGCCGCTCGGGCAAGACCAACCTGTGCCAGGCCATCCGCGCCACTCAGGGCAAGGGCCTGATGCCGGACGGCACCACCCGTTTTTCCTATAAAGGCCAGCAACTGTTCCACTACATGGGCACCTCGACGTTCTCCGAGTACACCGTGTTGCCGGAAATCTCCGTGGCCAAGATCGCCAAGGATGCGCCGCTGGAGAAGGTCTGCCTGCTCGGATGCGGTGTCACCACCGGTATCGGTGCCGTGCTCAACACCGCTAAGGTCAAGGCTGGCGACACCGTCGCCATCTTCGGTCTGGGCGGCATCGGTCTGTCGGCGATCATCGGTGCGGTGAAGGCCAAGGCTTCGCGCATCATCGCCGTGGACATCAACCCGGCCAAGTTCGAGATCGCTCGCCAGCTTGGCGCCACCGACTGCGTGAACCCGAAGGACTATGACCGTCCGATCCAAGAAGTCATCGTCGATCTCACCGACGGTGGTGTGGACTACTCCTTCGAATGCGTAGGCAACGTCCAGCTGATGCGTGCGGCGCTGGAGTGCTGCCACAAAGGTTGGGGTGAGTCGGTGATCATCGGTGTCGCCGGCGCCGGGCAGGAAATCTCCACCCGTCCGTTCCAGCTGGTGACCGGCCGAGTCTGGCGTGGTTCGGCATTCGGCGGTGTGCGTGGTCGCAGCGAGCTGCCAAGCTACGTGGAAATGTCGCAGAAAGGCGAGATCCCGCTGGATACCTTCATCACCCACACCATGGGCCTGGAGGACATCAACAAAGCCTTCGACCTGATGCATGAAGGCAAGAGCATCCGCAGCGTGATCCATTTCTGAGGTTTGCCCATGAGCCTGGAAAACATCTCCTGCCAGAAAAGCTTCGGCGGCTGGCACAAGCGCTACCGGCACGCCTCCAAGGTCCTGGGTTGCGACATGGTGTTCGCCGTCTACCTGCCGCCGCAGGCCGAGCAGGGCGAGAAACTGCCGGTGTTGTACTGGCTCAGTGGCCTGACGTGCACGGACGAGAACTTCATGCAAAAGGCCGGCGCCCAGCGCCTGGCCGCAGAGCTTGGCCTGATCATCGTTGCCCCCGACACCAGCCCGCGCGGCGAGCAGGTGCCGGGTGACCCGGATGGCGCCTGGGACTTTGGTCTGGGCGCAGGTTTCTACCTCAACGCCACCCAGCAGCCCTGGGCTCAGCACTACCGCATGCACGACTACGTGGTGCGGGAGCTGCCCACCTTGGTCGAGGCGCATTTTCCGGCCTCCGACCTGCGCAGTATCAGCGGCCACTCCATGGGTGGGCACGGTGCCTTGGTTTGCGCCCTACGCAACCCTGGGCGCTATCGCTCGGTGTCGGCCTTTTCGCCGATCAGCAATCCGATGGATTGCCCGTGGGGGGAAAAGGCTTTCTCCCGTTACCTGGGGGACGACCGGGCGCGCTGGCGCGAGTGGGATGCCAGCGTACTGCTGGCCGAGACAGCCGCCGGGCAATGCCCGCCGCTGCTGATCGACCAGGGTGACCGGGATGACTTTCTCGAGAAGCAGCTCAAGCCCCAGGCGCTGGAGCAGGCGGCGCGCAAGGGAGGGCATGAGCTGACGCTGCGTTTGCAGCCTGGCTATGACCACAGCTACTACTTCATCGCCAGCTTCATCGATGAACACCTGCGCCATCACGCGGTGGCGTTGGGCAGGGTCTGATCCAGGGGCTTCTTTGCGGCCGCTTCGCACCAGCGGGGTCGCTGCGGTAAAGGGGCTGCAAAGCAGCCCCAATATCCAGCAAAGCAGGTAGAATCCAGCCCTGACTCATTCAGGGCTTTTTCTTATGCGTATTGGCCACGGCTACGATGTGCACCGTTTCGGCGACGGTGATTTCATTACCCTGGGTGGGGTGCGTATACCCCACAAATACGGCCTGCTGGCCCATTCCGACGGCGATGTGCTGCTGCATGCGCTCAGCGATGCCCTGCTTGGCGCTGCGGCGTTGGGCGACATCGGCAAGCATTTCCCCGATACCGACCCTCAGTTCAAAGGGGCCGACAGCCGGGCGCTGCTGCGCCATGTGGTCGGCATCGTTCAGGCCAAGGGCTGGAAGGTCGGCAACGTCGACACCACCATCGTCGCCCAGGCACCCAAGATGGCACCGCATATCCCGACCATGCGCCAGTTGATCGCCGAAGACCTGCAGGTCGAACTCGACCAAGTCAACGTCAAGGCCACCACCACCGAGAAGCTGGGTTTCACCGGCCGTGAGGAGGGCATCGCCGTGCATGCGGTGGCCCTGTTGCTGCCAGCATGACCGAACTGGAACTGCTGGGCCCACGGGCCTGGGGGGGCTCCTTGGGCCAGGCGGTGCTCAAGGCAGTGGCTGAGGACTTTCAGGTCGACGAAGTGCTGGACATTCCACTTTCTGGCCAGGGCGAGCACCTCTGGCTGTGGGTCGAAAAACGTGACCTGAACACCGAGGAAGCGGCCCGTCGCCTGGCGCGTGCCGCCGGCGTGCCGGTTCGCTCGATCAGCTATGCCGGCCTCAAGGACCGACAGGCCCTGACCCGTCAGTGGTTCAGTCTGCACCTGCCGGGCAAGGCCGACCCTGACCTGTCCCGTGCCGAAGATGCAAGCCTGCGCGTACTCAAGCAGGTGCGTCACCAGCGCAAGCTCCAGCGCGGGGCCCATTCGGCTAACGGCTTCACCTTGCGCCTCACGGCCCTTGCGGCCGATCACCAAGCCCTCGATGCGCGCCTGGAACAACTCAAGCAGCACGGGGTACCCAACTACTTCGGCAGCCAACGGTTCGGCCACGAGGGCGGCAACGTGCATGATGCCCGCCAGTGGGCCGAGCGAAACGCGTTGCCGGAGCAGCGCAATGTCCGCTCGCGGCTGTTGTCCGCCGCGCGCAGCTACGTGTTCAACCAGGTACTGGCCGCGCGTGTCGCCAATGGCAGCTGGAACACAGCGCAGGTCGGTGATTTGCTGGCCTTCACAGAAAGCCGCAGTTTCTTCCCGGCGGGTGAGCAGGAATGTACCGATCCACGACTGGCGATTCTTGACTTGCATCCCACCGGGCCGCTCTGGGGCGAAGGCGTCTCACCGACCCGCGGCGATACGTCTATGCTGGAAACAGCCATCGGCGATCGGCATCTGGCGCTGTGCCAGTGGTTGGCACGAGCAGGCATGAATCACGAACGACGCATCCTGCGGCTCCCTATTGGCGGGCTGACGTGGCATTATCCCGAGCCTGATATCCTGCAACTGGAATTCGTCCTTCCGGCCGGATGCTTCGCCACCGTGGTGGTGCGCGAGCTCGTCGATCTGGTGCCGGCAGGGCAGACGGACAGCCCATGCGTATTCTGATTTCGAATGACGACGGTGTTACCGCACCCGGCCTTGCCGCGCTGCATGCTGCGCTGGCGGACTACGCCGAGTGCGTGGTGATTGCCCCGGATCAAGACAAAAGCGGTGCGAGCAGTTCACTGACACTGGACCGGCCGCTGCATCCGCAGACCTTGGCCAACGGCTTCATCAGCCTGAACGGCACGCCCACCGACTGCGTGCATTTAGGGCTCAACGGGTTGTTGCCCGAGACACCCGATATGGTCGTGTCCGGTATCAACCTGGGAGCCAACCTCGGGGATGACGTGCTCTATTCCGGTACGGTCGCCGCGGCACTGGAGGGGCGCTTCCTGGGCGGCACATCGCTGGCGTTCTCGCTGTTGTCGCGCCTGCCGGACAACCTGCCGACCGCGGCCTACATCGCCCGCCGCCTGGTTGAAGCCCAGTCGCGCCTGGAGCTGCCGCCTCGCACCGTGCTCAACGTGAACATCCCAAACCTGCCTCTGGAACACATTCGTGGCATCCAGCTCACCCGGCTCGGCCATCGGGCGCGGGCAGCGGCGCCGACCAAGGTGGTCAACCCGCGTGGCAAGGAAGGCTACTGGATCGCCGTGGCCGGTGACGCCGAGGACGGCGGGCCGGGGACCGACTTTCACGCGGTGATGCAGGGGTACGTGTCGATCACCCCGCTGCAACTGGACCGCACCTTCAACGAAGCCTTCGAGCGTCTCGATGGCTGGGTGGAGGATCTGCTCTGATGCGTGAACAGGACGATCTGCTGCGCCGAGGCATCGGCATGACCTCCCAGCGTACCCGGGAGCGGTTGATCCAGCGTCTGTACGAGGAAGGCGTCTCGAACACCCAGGTGCTCGAGGTCATCCGTCGCACCCCGCGTCATCTGTTTGTCGACGAGGCCCTGGCGCACCGGGCCTACGAGGACACCGCGCTGCCGATCGGGCATAACCAGACCATTTCCCAGCCGTTCATGGTGGCGCACATGAGTGAGCTGCTGCTGGAGGCCGGGCCGTTGGACAAGGTCCTGGAGATCGGCACGGGGTCGGGTTACCAGACCGCCATTCTCGCGCAACTGGTGGAGCGGGTGTTCTCGGTGGAGCGGATCAAGGTCCTGCAGGACCGGGCCAAGGAGCGCCTGGTCGAGCTCAACCTGCGCAACGTGGTGTTTCGTTGGGGCGACGGCTGTGAAGGATGGCCGGCGCTGGCGCCTTACAACGGCATCATCGTGACAGCCGTGGCGCCGGAGGTTCCCCAAGCCTTGCTGGACCAGCTGGCGCCGGGTGGACGCATGGTGATTCCAGTGGGCGCTGCCGGCGAGTCCCAACAGTTGATGTTGATCGTACGCGAGGAACATGGGTTCTCCCGTCGTGTGCTGGGCGCCGTGCGTTTCGTACCGCTGCTCAACGGTCCGGTGGCGTGAGGGCGCGCTGAATATTTGCGTCGTCGACGAATTCTTCAGCCTCGAACCTGTCTATCGTGCGGGGTTTCGTCGCGCTTGCCGCGGCACCTGAGCCAGCCACCCAAGCCGGTCTGTCTCGTTTATAATTGCAACAATATTGCATTTCGTATCGTCATATCGTTTTTCGGCACCATGAGGGGAGCGCGGGTGGGTCACACAATCATGCGGCAACGCAAGGATCGGTCGGTTTTCAAGCTTCTGGTGATTGCGCTGGCCATGGCGACATCGCTGGCGGGCTGCTCCAGCACCGGTTCGAGTGGCGCTCGCGTGGTGGATCGCAACAACACCGTGCCCAAGCGCCCGACCGTTACCTCAGGCCAATATGTGGTCAAGCCCGGCGATACCCTGTATTCCATCGCCTTCCGCTACGGTTGGGACTACAAAGAGCTGGCCGCGCGCAACGGCATCGCGGCGCCCTATACCATTCGCCCCGGCCAGCCGATCCGCTTCAGCAGCGGCAGCGGTGGCAGCACCACGGTAGTGTCCAGCCCGTCCTCCTCGAGCAAGACCACGGTCACCCGCCGCCCGGTGGCAAGCACCTCCACGCCGCCTGCCAGCAATGGCGGTAAACCGGTCACCCCACCTGCGACGACGACTGCCCCAGTGATTACCCAGGTACCTGCCGCCGAGCGTTCGGTAGGGGGCTGGAGCTGGCCTGCCAATGGTGTGCTGATTGGAAAATTCGCTTCAAACGGTAGTTTGAATAAAGGCATTGATATCGCCGGTGATTTGGGACAGCCTGTTTTTGCTGCGTCTGGTGGTTCAGTGGTGTATGCCGGAAGTGGCTTGAGGGGCTACGGCGAGCTGATCATCATCAAGCACAACGATACCTACGTCAGTGCCTACGGTCATAACCGCAGGCTTTTGGTTCGGGAGGGGCAGCAGGTCAAGGCAGGGCAGACGATCGCTGAAATGGGGTCCACGGGCACTGATCGGGTGAAGCTGCATTTCGAGATTCGCCGCCAGGGCAAACCCGTCGATCCGCTCCAGTTCTTGCCACGTCGTTGATCTTTGCACCCAGCCTGTTCCTGCTGACGTAGAGGGGACAGGCTCCAGCGCTGCCAGGGAAACAGGTGCCGCTCGAGTCTGAGTTCGAACTCAGCAAAGGACTATAACAATGGCTCTCAGCAAAGAAGTGCCGGAGTTTGACATCGACGATGACCTCCTGTTGATGGAGACGGGCATCGTTTTGGAAACGGATGTGGTGTCAGACGAACCTGCTGTACCTTCGGTTCGGACCAAGGCCAAACAAGGCTCATCGCTCAAACAGCACAAGTACATCGATTACAGCCGGGCGCTCGACGCCACCCAGCTGTATCTCAACGAAATCGGCTTTTCTCCGCTGCTCTCCCCCGAAGAGGAAGTGCATTACGCACGCCTGTCGCAAAAAGGCGATCCGGCTGGCCGTAAGCGCATGATCGAGAGCAACCTGCGCCTGGTGGTCAAGATTGCGCGCCGCTACGTCAATCGTGGCCTGTCGCTACTCGACCTGATCGAAGAGGGCAACCTCGGTCTGATCCGCGCGGTAGAAAAGTTCGATCCGGAGCGCGGTTTCCGTTTCTCGACCTATGCGACCTGGTGGATTCGCCAGACCATCGAACGGGCGATCATGAACCAGACCCGCACCATCCGCCTGCCGATCCACGTGGTCAAGGAGCTCAACGTCTACCTGCGTGCCGCGCGGGAGCTGACCCAGAAGCTCGACCACGAGCCTTCCCCGGAAGAAATCGCCGGGCTTTTGGAAAAACCCGTGGCCGAGGTCAAGCGCATGCTTGGGCTCAACGAGCGTGTCTCTTCGGTGGACGTTTCTCTCGGCCCGGACTCCGACAAGACCCTGCTCGACACGCTGACGGACGATCGCCCGACCGACCCGTGCGAGCTGCTGCAGGACGACGACCTCTCCCAGAGCATCGACCAATGGTTGGGTGAGTTGACCGACAAGCAGCGTGAGGTGGTGGTGCGTCGGTTCGGCTTGCGGGGCCACGAAAGCAGCACCCTTGAGGATGTAGGCCTGGAAATCGGCCTGACCCGAGAGCGCGTGCGGCAGATCCAGGTCGAGGGGCTCAAGCGTCTACGTGAAATCCTTGAAAAGAACGGCCTCTCGAGTGAGTCGCTGTTCCAGTAAGCGCAACCGCAACACAAAACGCCCCGATAATCTCGGGGCGTTTTTGTATCTGAGAGGATTGTTTATTTCGCTACCTACGTTGCTTTGCGTGTAAGAGATCGCTTACTCGTGGTGTAAGACTTCCCCGTAAGGATCAGTAAATCATTGTCGTTTCTAAGCTATCTATTTATGTAAGTAACTGAAAAGTAATGCCTTTTTAGGCATTAAAAGATGTGTCAGCTGTAGCGTTTTGAGAGGTTTAGCCCTTGCTCGCCGTGCTGGAGTGGCTAGTATTCGAACTGTGTCGACGGACCGGCACAGCCTTCACGGATGAAGGTCATGGACATCGCAAGATGCGATTCATCAGGATGATGTTTAGGACAAGCAGGGACTACGGAAAAAATGTGGGCGGGTCAAACCGCCCCTTTTTTTTGCCTTGAATTCAATGGCAGAGGCTGCGCTTCATGTGGCGTGCAGGGGCTATATCCGCTTGGCCTCGAACGAAGTGGTCCTGTCCCTTGGGCTGCTTTGCAGTCCATCGCCGGCTTTGGCAGTTTGTATGGCGCATTTCCAGAAATGAAAAAGGCCCCGTTTGGGGCCTTTTCGTATCCGGACGCTATCAGCGTTCCAGATCTGCAATCTTGCCAGGCTTGCCATCCCACTCTTCAGCGTCAGGGAGGGGATCCTTACGCTCAGTGATGTTCGGCCAGATCTCCGCCAGTTCGGCGTTGAGCTCGATGAAGTTCTCCATGCCGGCAGGCACTTCGTCTTCCGAGAAAATGGCTTGAGCTGGGCATTCCGGTTCGCACAGGGCGCAGTCGATGCACTCGTCCGGGTGGATGACCAGGAAGTTCGGGCCTTCGTAGAAGCAGTCCACCGGACAGACTTCCACGCAGTCGGTGTACTTGCATTTGATGCAGTTGTCGGTGACGACGAAGGTCATTTCTAATTCTCTCCTCAGGCGACGGCGGCGGCCCTTCCTCATCAGGGCCGCGCGGTTTACAGGCATTGGCTGCAGGCCAGGCTAATAACCTGCAGCACCAGCAAACCGCGGCGGATTCTACCAGTTTGTAGTGGGCGCCGTTATAACAGGTTTTTCAGTTGATATAGCGTTTCGATAGCTTGGCGCGGCGTCATGTTGTCCAGGTCCAGCTTGCCCAGCTTCTCGATGGCCGGATGTGGCAGGCTGGCGAACAGGTCGCTCTGATGCGGCACTTGCGGCTCGCCCTTGGCAGCCTTGATCGGCTGCTCATGGGGCAGGCTGGTGGTTTCCAGGCGGCCCAGGTGTTCACGGGCACGCTGGATCACCGGGGAAGGCACGCCAGCCAACTGCGCCACGGCCAGGCCGTAGCTCTGACTGGCAGGGCCCGGGAGGACGTGGTGCAGGAAGACGATCCGCTCGTTGTGCTCGGTGGCGTTCAGGTGCACGTTGGCCACCAGCGGCTCACTCTCCGGCAGCACGGTTAGCTCGAAGTAATGCGTGGCGAACAGGGTATAGGCACGCAATTGGGCCAGGCGCTCGGCCGCAGCCCAGGCCAGGGAAAGCCCGTCGAAGGTACTGGTGCCACGGCCCACTTCGTCCATCAGCACCAGGCTGCGGTCGGTGGCGTTGTGCAGGATGTTCGCGGTTTCGCTCATCTCGACCATGAAGGTCGAGCGGCCGCCGGCCAGGTCGTCGCTGGAGCCGATGCGGGTGAAGATGCGGTCGACCAGCGACAGCTCGCAGCGCGCCGCCGGTACGAAGCTGCCGATGTGCGCCATCAGCACGATCAACGCGGTCTGGCGCATGTAGGTGGATTTACCACCCATGTTCGGGCCGGTGATGATCAGCATGCGTGTGCTGTTGTCCAGCGCCAGGTCGTTGGCCACGAATGGTGTGGTGAGTACCTGTTCGACGACCGGATGGCGACCCTGCTCGATGCGCAGGCACGGCTCGTCGACGAAGCTTGGGCAGTTCAGGTCCAGGTTCAGGGCGCGTTCGGCCAGGTTGCTCAGCACGTCCAGCTCGGCCAGGGCGGCGGCGCTGTCCTGCAGCGGTGCCAGGTGGCCGATCAAAGTCTCGAGCAAGGCGTCATAGAGCATCTTTTCCCGGGCCAGGGCGCGGCTCTTGGCCGACAGCGCCTTGTCCTCGAAGGCCTTGAGCTCGGGTGTGATGAAGCGCTCTGCGCCTTTGAGGGTCTGGCGGCGGATGTAGTCGGCTGGCGCCTGCTCGGCTTGCTTGGTGGGCAGCTCGATGAAGTAGCCGTGCACGCGGTTGTAACCGACCTTGAGGTTGGCCAGGCCGGTGCGGGCCTTCTCACGGGCTTCCAGATCGATGAGGAACTGGCCGGCGTTCTCGCTCATGGCCAGCAGCTCGTCCAGCTCGGTGTCGTAGCCGGTCTTGAGCACGCCGCCGTCGCGGATCACCGCTGGCGGGTTGTCCAGGATTGCCCGTTCCAACAGGCTGGCGAGCTCCGGGTAGGTGCCGGCGATGGCGGCCAGGCGTGCCAGGTGCGGCGCTTCGAGCTCGGCCATGGCGTTCTGCAGCTCGGGCAGGGCGCCGAGGGCATCGCGCAGGCGCGCCAGATCTCGTGGGCGGGCGTTACGCAGGCCGATGCGGGCGAGGATCCGTTCGATATCGCCGATTTCCTTGAGCTGCGGTTGCAGCTTCTCGAAGCGGTAGCCGTCGAGCAGGCAGCGGATCGAATCCTGGCGAGCCTTGAGCACCTTGAGGTCGCGCAGCGGGCGGTTCAGCCAACGGGTCAACAGGCGACTGGCCATGGCGGTCTGGCAACGGTCGATCACCGATTGCAGGGTATTTTCGCGCCCCCCGGCCAGGTTGATGTCCAGCTCCAGGTTGCGACGGCTGGCGCCATCCAGGATTACGGTGTCATCCATGCGCTCATGACGCAGGCTGCGCAGGTGAGGCAGGGTGGTGCGTTGGGTTTCCTTCGCGTAGGTCAGCAGGCAGCCGGCGGCGCCGATGGCCAGGGTCAGCTTGTCGCAGCCAAAGCCTTTGAGGTCTTGGGTCGCGAATTGCTGGCACAGGCTCTTGCGCGCCGAGTCGCGGTCGAAGTCCCAGGGCGCGCGGCGGCGGCAGCCCGGGCGTTTCTCGGCCGGCAGGCCTTGCGGCCAGTCGTCGGGGATCAACAGTTCCACCGGGTTGATGCGTTCGAGTTCGGCCAGGAGGTTTTCCCAGCCTTTGATCTCCTGCACGGTGAAGTTGCCGCTGGTGATATCCAGCACGGCCAGGCCGAACAGACGCTCGTCCCCGAGCAGCGCGGCGATCAAGTTGTCGCGGCGCTCGTCGAGCAGCGCTTCGTCGCTGACCGTGCCGGGGGTGATGATCCGCACCACTTGGCGTTCCACCGGGCCCTTGCTGGTGGCCGGGTCGCCGATCTGCTCGCAGATCACCACCGACTCGCCCAGCTTGACCAGCTTGGCCAGATAGCCTTCCAGCGAGTGGAAGGGAATCCCGCACATGGGGATCGACTGGCCGGCGGACTGGCCACGGGCGGTCAGGGTGATATCCAGCAGTTTGGCGGCTTTCTTGGCATCTTCGTAGAAGATCTCGTAGAAATCGCCCATGCGGTAGAACATCAGCTGGTCTGGGTGCTGGTTTTTCAGCTTCCAGTACTGCTGCATCATTGGTGTGTGTGCGGAAAGGTCAGACATTCAAGGCCTTGAAGCTGTCTCAGACAAAATGCGAAACGCCCAAGTCTACAGGTTCTTGTCAGCCGGGCACAGGCCGCTTTGGCCACTTCGGCCTCGTTGAAAGCGCTCAAGCCCCGCCTAGCAAGGCGCGGGGCTTGAGCGTGTCAGGTAGGGGTTAGCGGCGCTGCCAGACCACCGGGAACCAGTCCTCGCGCATGCGTTCGCCGTCGCTCAAATTGATGCCAGGGAAGGGTGGCGAAGTGCGCCCCGGACGCTGCACGTAGCGTACGTCATCTCCCAAAAAGCGGGTGGAAAAGGCGCGGCGCCGGTTCGTGCCTGTGTTGCCGGCGGCGCCATGCACGGTGCGGAAATCGAAAACGATGGCATCGCCAGGTTCCATTTCAGGGGAAAGGATCTGGTACTCGCCGTTCTCGACGTCCGGCATGTCCATGAACAGGTTCTGGCCATCGGCGTCGGTGGCACCATAGAAGTCCTGATTGCTGGCCCAGCGTTTGGGGCGTACGGGCTTGGGCCAGCGGTGCGAGCCGAGCACCACGCTCAAGGTATTGTGACGGGTAACCGGGTCCAGCGGGATCCAGTAACTGGCGGTCTGCAGGCCCTGGACACAGTAGTAGGGCAGGTCCTGGTGCCAAGGGGTGGGCTTGGCGGTGCCGGGCTCCTTCACCAGGATGTGGTCGTGGAACACCTGTACCTGCTGCGAGCCCATCAACTCGCCGGCAAGCCCTGCGGCCGGGGAGTTCAGCACGAAGTCAGTGAATGCCGGGATGCGCTGCCAGTTGCAATAGTCTTCGAAGAATCGGCCGCTCTCGCCGGAGCCGACGTTCTCGATGGCGAAGGCACTGGGTTCGGCCAGGTTCTGCTCGAAGCCTTCGCGCAGGCGTTCGATCCAGTCCTTGAACACGCCGCGCAGGATCACCGCGCCGTCTCGCTGGAAATCTTCGATGTGGGGATTCATGGGGCAGCCCTCTCGTTGTTGTTGTCGTGGCACCAGCATCGGGTGCCGCCGAGGGCCGGGTAAATCACAGAATTCCTATGCGCCACTATAGCTATTCTGTATGCCCCACCTTGTTGTCTTGCCCTGCGATTGGCCGGTTAATAGCCCTGCGCCCTGCGTTTTCCGGGCCTTGCGAGAACCCTTCAACGGCAGCGCGACTGCCGGCCAAGAACAAGAACAATGAGGAGTCCCTGGGATGAACGATCACAACAACTTGCGACGAGGCCTGAGTACCCGGCATATCCGCTTCATGGCATTGGGATCGGCGATCGGCACCGGGCTGTTCTACGGCTCGGCGTCGGCGATCAAGCTGGCCGGGCCGTCGGTACTGCTGGCCTACCTGATCGGCGGCGCGGCGATCTACATGATGATGCGTGCCCTCGGTGAAATGGCGGTGCGCAACCCGGTGTCCGGCTCCTTCGGGCAGTACACCAGCCAATACCTGGGGCGCTACCTGGGCTTTCTGACCGGCTGGAGCTATGCATTCTCCATGCTGGTGGTGTGCCTGGCGGATGTCACGGCATTCGGGGTGTACATGGGCTTGTGGTTCCCCGACACACCGCGCTGGATCTGGGTACTGGGGATCGTCTGCTTCATCGGCGCGCTGAACCTGTGCAGCGTGAAGGTGTTCGGCGAGATGGAATTCTGGCTCTCGTTGCTCAAGGTCACCGCAATCATCGCGATGATCGCGGCCGGTGGCGCGGTATTGCTGTTCGGCATCCAGCTGGGTAACGGCGCCGAGACGGTCACGGGGCTGTCCAACCTGTGGACTCATGGCGGGTTCTTCCCCAATGGGATCGGCGGCATGATCGCCTCCTTCACGGTCGTGATGTTCGCCTTCGGCGGCGTCGAAATGATCGGTATCACCGCCGGCGAAGCCAAGGACCCCAAGCGCGTGCTACCCAAGGCGATCAACTCGGTGCCGCTGCGTATCCTGCTGTTCTATGTGCTCACGCTGGTGGTGCTGATGGCGATTTACCCCTGGACCAACATCGGCAGCCAGGGCAGCCCGTTCGTGCAGATCTTCAGTGGTCTGGGCATAGATTCAGCGGCAACCCTGCTCAACATCGTGGTGATTTCAGCGGCGGTATCTGCGATCAACAGCGACATCTTCAGCGCCGGACGCATGATGTACGGCATGGCCCAGAACGGCCAGGCACCGGTCGGCTTCTCCCGCTTGTCGCGCTTCGGCGTGCCCTGGATGACCGTGCTGGTAATGGGTGTCGCACTCTTGCTGGGTGTAGTGCTGAACTACCTGGCGCCGGAGAACTTGTTCCTGATCCTTGCCGCCGTGGTGACCTTCTCGATCGTCTGGGTGTGGTTGATGATCCTGCTGTCTCAGGTGGCCATGCGTCGTGGCATGAACCGCGAGGAAATCGCCGCGCTGGACTTCCCGGTGCCGTTGTGGCCCGTCGGGCCGGCCCTGGCGATCGTGTTCATGTTGTTCATCTTCGGCGTGCTGGGCTGGTTCCCGGATACGCGCACCGCGATGTACGTCGGCCTGGGCTGGTTGGCCCTGCTGTCGGTCGGCTACTGGCTGTGGGTGGCGCGCCAGCCACGCCAGGCGCCGGTCAACGCCTGAGTCAGACGGAAAACAGCTCGCTGGCCCAGCGCAGGAATGCCTGGGCCGCAGGGGAGGGGCGCATGGCGCTCGATTGCGCCAGTACCACCGACTGCGGGCTGACGGCTTCACGCAGAGGCCGGCACGCCAGTGGCCGGCCATCGTAGCTCTGGTCGCCCGCAGGCCGTGTGCATGAGAGCGCCACGCCATAGCCATGGGCGACCAGCCCGCGCTGCATCTCGAAGGTCTGGGTCAGTTGCTGGGCGCGTGGCTGCAGGTCGTGGGCCCAGAACAGCGAGAGGAAGTACTCGCGGGTTCGCGCGATGTCTTCGAGGATCAGGCACTCCTCGGCCAGGTCGGCCAACGATACCTGCTCCTGGCGGGCCAAGGGATGGTCCGCCGGCAACAGGGCATACGGCGCCACCTGTGCCAGAACTCGGCGCTCGATCTGTGGGTCCAGGCCCACGTCATAAGTCAGCGCCAATTCTGCCTTGCCCTCGTTCAAGCGCCGGTTGACCCCGGCAAGGTCGGTTTCGAACAAAGTCATGGCGACTTCCGGGTGGCGCTGGCGAAAGCCACTGAGCAGGCGCGGCGCGTACCACGGGCCCAGGTCTTGGAAGCAGATCAGGCTGAGATTGCCGCGCAGCACTTGTGGCTCATCCCCCGCACTGCGTATGCCGGCCGCCATGGCCAGGATCTCGCGTGCCTGCTCCAGTAGTTGCCGCCCCGCCGGGCTCAGCTCCAGGCCCCGGCTGGCCTGACGCAGGAACAGTTTTTCGCCCAGGATGGCCTCGAGCTGCGAGATCGCCAGCGACACCGAGGGCTGGGAGATGTGCTTGGCTCGCGCCGCGGCGCTGACGCTGCCCTGTTCGGCGGTGGCGACGAAGTACTCGAGCTGGCGAAAGGTAAAGCCGATCATTGTTGTCTTGACCTCGCTATCGCGGGGAGTCTTCCCGCGGTGTAGGGCTCATGAGAGTACAAGGAAATCCCCACGGTCGGGCGATGGGTATAAGAGAAAGCACGCGCACGGATTGCATTTGCGCTGCGGCACATCCATTATGCACGGTATGCAAAAACGCAACGTAGCCACCGTACTCAAAGCACTGCTCGACCGCCACGGCCTGTCACCGACGGAGCTGCACCGGCGCACGGGCGTTCCCCAATCCACGTTGTCGCGCATCCTCAGCGAGAAGATCGTCGACCCGTCCGACAAGCATGTGTCGAAGATCGCCGAGTACTTCGGCGTCAGTACCGACCAACTGCGCGGGCGCGTCGAGCTGGGCGAGTCCCGCGAGGCGGCGCAGCCGGCCCATGGCCATGCGGACCTGAGCGACATCAGCCTGTGGGACGACGAAACCCCCGTCGAGGATGACGAGGTATCCGTTCCTTTTCTTCGAGAGGTTGAATTGGCAGCAGGATCAGGAAGATTCGTCATCGAGGAAAGCGAGAAGGCCCGCCTGCGCTTCGGCAAGCGCAGCCTGCGCCACAATGGCGTCCAGTTCGACCAGGCCAAGTGTGTGACCGTGCGCGGCAACAGTATGTTGCCGGTACTGCGTGATGGCGCGACGGTCGGAGTCAACACCGGCAAATGCGCGATCGGCGACATCATCGATGGTGACCTCTACGCCATCAACCACAATGGCCAGTTACGTGTGAAACAGGTCTACCGTCTGCCCACCGGTATTCGTTTGCGCAGCTTCAATCGCGATGAACACCCTGACGAGGACTACAGCTTCCAGCAGATGCAGGAAGAGCAGATCAGCCTGTTGGGCCATGTGTTCTGGTGGGGCATGTACGCTCGCTGAGGCATCTCCTTTTCAAGAAAACCCGCTTCGGCGGGTTTTTTTTCGTCCGCAGAAAATCCCTACAAGCCACGTCGTGCATAGCCTTCATGCATTTCAGCAAATTTTATTCGTTAGAAATATGAATTTATGCATTGACTGAATATGCATAAGTGCATAATCTGTGTCTCAAGCCGGTCGACACCGGTTGTTACACAGGCAGCGATGAACAGGCCTCGACTGTTCAGAGGGTTGGCAACTGGCCCGGGTGTGCAGCGTAAAGCACCACGAACAGTTATCCGGCGGGCAGGTGGCCGCGGTCGGAGACACCAATTCGAAGCGGAACCGCCAGGCGTCACCAGATGTGGCCGGCGGTTCGACAACGCATTACTGAAAAGCCTGGCAGCCCGGGCTTTTTGGAATGCCGAGTTCATACACAACCGTCCCGCCGGTAGCACCGGCGGGCATTCATACAGGAGGCAGGACAGTGACGAACGAGCAACAGACGTTGCTGGAGATACCGCTCTGGCTGGTGATCGTCCTGGCATTGCTGGGCGGCCTGAGCGGTGAGATGTGGCGTGCCGACAAGGCTGGCGCGCGAGGATGGGCGCTGGTGCGCCGGCTGGCGTTGCGATCCGGGGCTTGCATGGTCTGCGGGGTCTCGACGGTGATGCTGCTGTACGCCAGCGGCATGTCGATCTGGAGCGCCAGCGCCTTTGGCTGCATGACTGCCATGGCAGGCGCCGACGTAGCTATCGGGCTCTACGAGCGCTGGGCGGCCAAACGCCTGGGGTTGCGTGATGTGCCCCAGGCCGATGAGCGATAGGAGGCATTGCAATGAGCGAACTGGCCACTTTGCATGCGGCCCTGACCGCAACGATTCGTGAGGCGATTCCTGAACTTGCGTCAGTCGATATCGCTTCTGATGTCGAGAGCAGCACCGTCCTGCCGTCGCTGCGCCATGGCATCGTGCGCATGACCGCGGACGCCGCGCCACGGGATGGGCGCTCGGTGCTGGTCACCACCTTCGAGGCGGATATCACCCCCGACCTCGGCGACCCCGATGCACGCCTGCAGGGAAGCCTGCTGGCCGCACAACTGATGGACCTGCTGCGCCAGCAGTATTGGGGCCTGGATTTTGTCGAGGCCAGCCGCAATGCGCTGGCGCAGTTCGAGGGTGGCCACTGGATTGTCCGTTGGGAGCAGCCGGTGCTGTTGGGCGAGCCCCAGTGGCACTGGCCTGATCAGCCGCCCGGCATGCTGATGTTGGGCATCGACCCGGACACCGGGTCGGGCAACGAGCACCGCTATATCGCTGCAGAGGACATCCCATGAGCTACGCCAGCGCGATGCATGACCGGATGCTGGCCAGCCTGGTCATCCCTTGCCGCGTTGTTGCGGTAGACCTGGCCGCAGCTCGGGTGCGGGTATCCGATGGAGCCTGGACCAGTGCCTGGTTGCGCTGGCATTGCCTGGCCGCCGGTAAGGCACGTCACTGGCGGGCACCGAGCCTGGGCGAGCAGGGCGTGTTGATCAGCCCCAGCGGTGAGCCGGCCCAGGGCACTTTCGTGCCGGGTCTTTACGGCAATGCCGGCAGCGCGCCGGACAACCGCGACCATGTGGAGGTGTGGCGGTTCGAGGACGGCGGCTCGCTCGCCTATGACTGGCAGGCCAAGCGCTACGACATCCACCTGCCTGCCGGCAACGCCAGCATCAAGGTAGGCGCCAGCACCCTACGCGTCAGCGAGGGTGCCATCGAGCTCGACGCCACGGCTATCACCCTGACCGGCCAGGTCGCCATCAACGGGCCGCTGACCGTCAGCGGCGACATCAACGGCGGCGGCAGGATCATCGACACCGCTGGCAACACCGCTAACCACAAGCATTGATTGAGGCCCCCCTGCATCGGAAATGCCGGCGCTGACAAGCAGGTTTCCTGCTCCGTGGCGTCTGTATCGCGGGTTTAGCCGCGAACAGGTGCAGGCCTTAACCAGGAGAGACTCTTAAATGCGATTCCACCAACGGACCTCGCACCTTGCAACAGGAGGCGCACCATGATCGGCATGGACCGCCGCACCGGCCAACCTTTGGCCGGCATCGCCCACCTTCGTCAGTCCATCGAGGACATCCTTTCCACCCCGCAAGGCAGCCGGCGCATGCGCCCCGAGTACGGTAGCCAGTTGCGTCGCTACGTCGACTTGCCCGTCAACGACGGCTGGAAGAGCGCCGTGCAAGCGGAAGTCGCCCGCGCCTTGGGGCGTTGGGAGCCGCGTCTGAAGCTTGAGCGGGTGCGTGTGCTGTCGGTGCTCGACGGCCAGGTCAACCTCGCCCTCAGCGGCCGTTACCTGGGCGATGACGCCCTGGTGGAGGTCAGCATATGAGCCAGGTGGACTTGTCGAAACTCCCTGCGCCTCAGTTGCTCGAAGACCTTGACTACGAGGCGCTGTACCAAGCCGACCTGGAGACCTTCCGCGCCCAGATGGGCGACGGCTGGACCGCCCAGTTGGAAAGCGATCCGGTAACCAAGCTGCTGGAGGTCGGGGCCTACCGCAAGCTGCTCAACCGCGCCCGTATCAACGACGCGGCCAAGGCGCTGCTGCTGGCCTACGCTCAAGGGAGCGACCTCGACCAACTGGCGGCCAACGTCAATCTCCAGCGCCTGGTGGTCCAGGCCGAGGACCTGCAGGCGGTTCCACCGCTGGCGCAGGTGTTGGAAGCCGACGACGCCCTGCGCGAGCGGGTGCAACTGGTCTACGAAGGTCTGACCACCGCCGGCCCGCGCAACAGCTACATCTTGCATGCCCGCAACGCTTCGGGGCTGGTCGCTGACGCGACCGCTGAAAGTCCGTCTCCAGCGGTGGTAGATGTCACCGTGCTGAGCCTTGAGGGTGACGGCGTGGCCAGCGCTGAACTGCTGGAGCAGGTCAGGGTGTATCTCAACGACGACGACATCCGCCCGGTGGCCGATAGGGTCAACGTGCGCAGTGCACAGGTGCTGCCGTATCGCATCGATGCGGTGGTCTACATGACCGACAAGGGGCCGGAATCTGAGGCCGTTCTGGCCGAGTGCAAGCGCCGCCTGAATGCCTGGGTCAATCCGCGTCGTCGCTTGGGCCTGGAGGTGGCACGTTCCGGCATCGATGCCCAGTTGCATATCGACGGTGTCAGCCGGGTGGAGTTGGGCGGATGGATTGATTTGCGCCCGACCAAAGCCCAGGCGGCTTGGTGCACGGGAATCGATGTGAAGCGGGGAGCCTGACATGCCAAGTCTGCTTCCCCTTAATCAAACACCTCTGGAACGGGCCATCGAGCGGGCCGGCGAGGAAGACCTGAGTGTCGATCTTCGTCTGCTCTATAGCCCGGATAACTGTCCATCACACCTGCTTTATCAACTGGCCTGGACCTGGTCGGTAGACCGCTGGGATGACGGCTGGAGCGACACCATCAAGCGTGCGGTGATCCGCTCGGCTTTTTTCGTCCATGCCCACAAAGGCACCCTCGGCGCGTTGCGCAGGGTGGTCGAGCCATTCGGTTATCTGATCGAGGTCAAGGAATGGTGGAAGTCCGAGCCGCCGGAGGTCCCCGGTACGTTTGCCCTGATGATCGGAGTGTCCGATGCCGGCATCGACGAAGACACCTATGAGCAGCTGTCGTCATTGATCGACGACGCCAGGCCTGTCAGCCGCCACCTGACCGGCTTGACCATCAGCCTTGAAAGCCGTGGCGAGTTCCATTTTGGCTGCGCATGCCAGGACGGCGATGAACTGGACATCTACCCGCTGGCAGAGCGCGATCTTGAGGTCGTCGGCCTGATCAGCCGCGGCGGCCGTGAACATACAATCGATACCTTGGATATTGCACATGGTTGACCAGAATTCACAGTTCTACGCGATTCTCACCAATGTGGGCGCAGCGAAACAGGCAAATGCGGATGCCTTGGGTATCCCATGGAAAATCACTCAGATGGGAGTCGGTGACGCCAACGGGGCGGACCCGACTCCCAGCGCCAGTCAGACCAAGTTAATCAACGAGTGGCGTCGGGCTCCGCTGAACCAGCTGAAAGTGGATGATAAGAACAGCGCCATCATTGTTGCTGAACAAGTCATTCCGGCAGATGTTGGCGGCCGTTGGATTCGTGAGATCGCACTTTACGACGCAGACGGCGACATGATTGCCGTGGCCAATTGTGCGCCCACCTTCAAGCCATTGTTGAGCCAAGGCTCGGGGCGAACCCAGGTGGTGCGCATGAACCTTGTAGTCAGTAGCGCTGCCAATGTGCAGTTGAAGATCGACCCCAGCGTGGTGCTTGCCACTCGTGAGTGGGTGACCGAGGAACTTGCGAGGCAGGACTTCAAACACTCAGTGCAGGCGGCGACCACCGCGAATATCTCGCTCAGTGGCGTTCAACCCATCGATGGTGTGACGCTGGTGGCAGGAGCGCGGGTACTGGTGAAGAACCAGGCGCAAGCGAAGGATAACGGCCTTTATGAAATGGCTACTGGCGCCTGGACGCGTTGCATAGATGCCAATACGTCCGCCAAGGTTACGCCAGGGCTTCTGGTGCATGTCGAGCAGGGGACAGTCAACGGTGACAGTGCATGGCAGCTGGTCACCGATGGTGTGATCTCGCTGGGCGTGACAGCGTTGGTCTTCGAAATGGCGTTTGGCCGTACCGGAATTCTCGCGGGCACCTATCGTAGCGTCTCCGTGGACAAATATGGCCGAGTGGCAGCGGCTACCAACCCCACCACGGTTGCAGGCTATGGCCTGACCGACGTTTACACCAAGGCTCAAGTTGACACGGCGCTGGACCTCAAGGCCGATCTCGCTTCTCCGACTCTGAGCGGCACGCCGAAATCACCCACGCCGGCGATCAACAGTAACGATACGAGCATTGCCACAACTCAGTTTGCTCGACAGCTATTGGGTGCGTTTGGTTGGGGTGAGGGTGGCATCAGCGGTAGCAATCTACCCAGCGGAACCAATCTTAACAGTGTGACGAAGCCGGGTTCTTACGGACAGACAGCCAATGCCCAAGCCACTCTAATCCTCAATTACCCGGAGCCGGTGGCGGGTACTTTATTGGTGCAGGCCGCTTCCGCAACTATCTGCACGCAACTCTACATCACCTACAACAATGGGCGCGTGTACAGCCGTTCGTGTTATTCAGGTAACTGGTCGACGTGGGCCGAGCTGAGTCTCACCGATTCACCGATCTTTCGTGGAACGCCTACCGCCCCGACTGCGGTGAAGGGCACAAATACCCAGCAACTGGCGACGACCGCCTTTGTCCAGGGGGCAATTGCGGGTCTTGTCGATTCGGCACCCGGGACACTCGATACATTAAAGGAACTGGCCGGAGCATTGGCCAACGACCCGAACTTTGCCACCACCATGACCAATGCGCTGGCGGGCAAGCAGCCACTAGATGCGACCTTGACGGCGTTGGCAGGTGTTAACACGTCGGCGAACCAGTTGATCTACAGCACGGCCACCGACCAGTTCGCGACGACGCCATTGTCGGCGTTCATCCGTTCGTTGTTGGATGATGGTGATGCCGCAGCGGCTCGTGCCACCTTAGGTGCGGCGCAGGCATCGCATGGTCATTCCATCGCTGAAATTTCGGGCCTGGCCGCTGCCTTGAATGCAGCCTATGGTCTTGCCCAAGGATCCACGGGCCAGGACCCCAATCTTGCAGCCGACCATGTAATTCTCTCGAACCATGCGAACACCCCGGACCCGACCTATTTCTGGCACATCACGACGACGTTCTATGTCGCAGTTGCTGCTACATCGAATCGTGCGCAATTGGCGATTCAGTACAACGGCGGGAATGCGGTTTATGCGCGGAGCTTCTATGGAAGCCAGTGGACCGCTTGGGCGAGACTCGATAACGGCGTACCTCCTGGCAGTATCATCTATGTCGCCAGATCGACACCCCCGGTGGGCTACATCAAGGCGAACGGTGCAGCAGTAGGACGCGTCGCCTATGCCGGCCTGTTCGCCCAGATTGGTACGACATTCGGGGGCGGCGATGGTAGTACCACCTTCAACGTACCGGATTTGCGTGGCGAGTTTATCCGTGGCCTGGATGATGGTCGTGGCATGGATCCCAGCCGGGTCCTGGGCTCGATACAAGCCGGGCAGAACCTCAGCCACACCCATACTGGTTCTGCTGCCGCTGCTGGCGCTCATACGCACACCATCAGCGGTACAGCGCTGACTGCGGGTGAGCACACCCACACTGCACCTCGTGCTCAGAACAACGACGTAGGTGGTGGTTCACCCAACTTCACCACCGCGAATTTGCTCAATGGCACCACGGCCCCTACCCACGCTGCCGGTGCCCACACTCATTCGATCTCCGGTACTGCCGCAGCTGCTGGCGATCACACGCACGTCGTTACGATTGCCGCGAACGGCGGCAACGAAGCGCGCCCGCGCAACATGGCATTGCTCGCATGCATCAAATACTGACGAGGCAACAATGGACGCCCCTACGATCTACTATGTTCACCCGGACACGCTGGAGTATATCGGTAACGGATTTGCCGATCCGAGCCCACTCGAGGAAGGGAAATGGCTCATACCGGCTTTCGCTTATACCGACGCGCTTCCAGAACAACGTACTGGTTACGCAATTGTACGTAACCAGTTCCTCGAAGCCTGGGAGCTGGTCGAAGACAACCGTGGCACGGTTTATCTGACTGCTACCGGCGAGGCTCGCGATCATCTCACGTTAGGACCTCTGCCGGCTGAATTGACTCGTTTGCCATATCCAGGTCCTTTCCATATCTGGAACGGAAGCCAGTGGGTCGCGGATGCTGAGGCCCAATACGACAAAGCTATGGCTGAAGCGATCGCGTTGTGTGACAGAAAGCTCAGCGAAGCTGCCGTGCGCATCATGCCGCTGGAAGACGCCGCAGATATCGGTGAGGCGTCCGAAGAAGAGCAGGCCACTCTGCTGGCCTGGAAGCGCTATCGGATCGACCTCAGCCGAGTGAGCCAGCAACCAGGTTATCCCTTGTCTTTCAAATGGCCGACGAGCCCTGACCAAACTCGCGCCGAGCAGCCCTGATGAAACCCTCGGCGCCATGCTCCCGCAACCCTGAAGGCCTTGCCACCACGCAAGGCCTTTTCTTTATCTAAATGGAGAAAATACCTATGACTGGATTCTTCCACGGCGTCACCGTGACCAACGTCGACACCGGCGCACGCAGCATCGCGCTGCCGTCGTCTTCGATCATCGGCTTGGTCGACACCTTCACTGAAGGCCCGGGTGTCACCGCCAAGGCCAACGACTTGGTACTGATCACCAGCGAGCGCGAAGCGGTCGCGGCATTCGGCAAGGACGCGGCGATCACCAAGGCCTGCCGCGCCGTCTATACCCGCGCCAAGGCGGTGATCGTCGCCTGCGGCGTGGCCAAGGTCGAAGACGCTGCCGAGCAGACCGCCGCCATCATCGGCACTGTCCAGAACGACGGCAAGCGTACCGGCCTTCAGGCATTGCTCGATGGCAAGAGCCGCTTCAATGCCCAGCCACGCCTGCTGGTGGCGCCCAAGCACAGCGCCACCGATGCAGTCGGCACGGCCCTGGTGGCATTGGCCGACAAGCTGCGCGGCATCGCCATCATCGACGGCCCCAATACCACTGACGAGGCGGCCATCGCCTACGCCGGCAACTTTGGCGCCAAGCGGGCCTTCATGGTCGACCCAGGCGTGCGTTACTGGGACAACGACAGCGAAGCCACCGTCGACGCGCCGGGCTCGGCCTGGGTCGCCGGCCTGTTCGCCTGGACCGACAACGAATACGGCTTCTGGGCCTCGCCTTCGAACAAGGAGTTCGTCGGCATCACCGGCACCGGTCGCCCGGTGGAGTTCCTCGATGGCGACGACAGCTGCCGCGCCAACCTGCTGAACAACGCCAACGTCGCCACCATCATCCGCGACGACGGCTTCCGTCTGTGGGGCAACCGTACGCTGTCGAGCGACCCGAAATGGGCCTTCGTCACCCGCGTGCGGACCCTGGACATCGTCATGGACGCGATTCTGTACGGCCACAAATGGGCCGTCGATCGTGCCATCACCGCCACCTACGTCAAGGACGTCACCGAAGGCCTGCAGGCCTTCATGCGCGACCTGAAGAACCAAGGCGCGATCATCAACTTCGAGGTCTATGCCGACCCCGAGCTGAACACCGCCAGCCAGCTGGAGCAGGGCAAGGTGTATTGGAACATCCGCTTCACCGACGTCCCGCCCGCCGAAAACCCCAACTTCCGCGTCGAAGTCACCAACCAGTGGCTGACCGAAGTTCTCGATTCCGCTGCTTAAGGAGCGCATTACATGGCAATGATTCCCGAAACCCTGGCCAACCTGAACCTGTTCGTCGATGGCGTCAGCTTCCAGGGCGATGTCCCCAGCCTGACCTTGCCCAAGCTCACCCTGAAAATGGAGGAGCACCGCCCAGGCGGCATGGACATGCCGGTCGAGATGGACCTGGGCATGGAAAAACTCGAAGCGGCCTTCAGCACCACCGGCGTGCGTCGCGAGGCGCTGAAGTTCTTCGGCCTGGCCGATGCCAGCGCCTTCAACGGTACTTTCCGCGGGGCCTTCAAGGGCCTGAAGGGCAAGATCACCCCAGTGGTCGTCACTCTGCGTGGTGCGCTCAAGGAGGTCGAGATGGGCGATTGGAAATCCGCTGAAAAAGCCGAGATCAAGCACAGCATCGCCGTGACCTTCTACAAGCTCGAAGTCGATGGCCGCCCGGTCTACGAGATCGACGCCCTGGGCATGAAGCGCGTGATCAACGGTGTCGATCAACTGGCCGCCCAGCGCGCGGCCCTTGGCTTGTAAGGAGGCCTGACGATGGCTCAAGCGAAAAAGCTTCCGCAATGGCTGACCCTCAGTGCCGACCGCGTGACCGTGCGGCTTTCGCGCCCCAGTGAGGCCAATGGCGTGCAGGTCGACAGCCTGTCGATGCGCGCCCCGACGGTGCGCGACATCCGTAACGCCCAGGCAGGCGGCGCCCATGACGACGAGCAGCGCGAACTGAACTTGTTCGCCTCCCTCGCCGAAGTCGGTGTCAAGGATCTGGAAGGCCTGGCCCTGAAGGACTACAGCCGCCTTCAGAGCGGCTACTTTCGCCTGGTGCAGGACGACGAGCTTTGACCCTGCCCGGCAGAAGGCCGCCGCCCGGCGGCTGGCCAAGGAGCTGAACTTTTCCGCGAGCGAAATCATGACCATGTCGTACAGCGACATGGTCTGGTGGCTGGCGGAGTGATCAGGAGGAACCTATGGAGAACACATCGGTGCTCACCGTCGGCGTCACCAGCGATCGGGCACTGGGCAGTACCTTCAATACGTTGCGCGCTCAATTCGAACGCTTGCGCATGCCGCTTGAGGGCATGCAAGTCGAGCCGTACATCAGCGAGATCAGCCGTCTGGGGTTGGAGGTCGACAAGACGGCACAGGCCCAAAGACGGCTGGCCAGCGATCAGACATGGGCCTTGAAGGCGCAGGTCGACCAGGTGCGGCGCCTGGCCGATGAGATCGAGCGCCTGCGCAAGCTTTGCCTGTCTGCAAGCGAGATTGGCTCCACGCAGGCGCCGCGCCAGAGCGTCGTGATGAAGCCTGTACAGCGGCCTATGGGCAGTGATTCGCCTGAGCCGCGTAGCTCGGAACAGGGATTCATCCCTCTGGAGTCGGCGAACAGTGGTCTGACGGTAGTCAAGGCCGGCATGATCGGCACGGCCACCGTCGGCGCAGGCGTTGCCGCTGCTGCGCTTGGGCGTGCTGCGCACAGGATGTATAAGCGCCAATCACTTAAAAGGCGCCGTGAGATCACCCGTGGCGTTCGGCAGAGCGCTGGCAAGGCGGGCGCCAAGCTGGTCAGCAAACTGGGGTTGGCGACGTTGGAGGACAGTGGCCAGGACCAGGCCGAGGCGGTGGGTGCAGCTCTCGGCGGTGCGCTCGGAAACATGGGCGCGCAACTACTGGGTGGCTTGACCAAGAACAAGCAGATCCAAATGCATGGCGGTGAGATCGGTGAGCTGATAGGCGAGGGTGTCGGCGGCTTTATCGGCAAGACATTCCAAGGCTGGTTTTCTGACACGGCGGGCGCCAACGAGATGCCTGACGACAGCGCAGTGCAGGCGTCACCGGCCTTATCGCAGCAACCCGCGGAACAAGGGGCGTTTTCTCAGGGGCCGCAGACAAGCAGCCGGGAAGGCATCAACAGGGGATTGGTCATAGGCGGTGCCCTCGTTGGTACCGCAGCGGTCGCGATGGCCGGACGCAAAGCCCATAAAGCTTACTCGCGTCTGCCACGTAAGCGGCGCAATAGACTCGCTGGCGGTCTGCGGGAGAGCGCTGGCAAAGCTGGCGCCAAGCTGATCGGTAACTTGGGCTTGGCCCTGCTTGAGGACAGCGGCGAAGACCAAGCTGAAGCAGTCGGATCCGCGCTTGGCGGTGCGATGGGGAACCTCGGCACGCAGCTGTTGGGAGGCCTGACCAAGAACAAGCGGATCCAGCAGTACGGCGGTGAGATCGGCGAATTGATCGGCGAAGGCATCGGCGGCTTCCTCGGCAAGACGGTACATGGGGTGTTCTCCGGCACGCCGGCTGCCAACGATCCGTCCGCCATAACAGCCCCCGGTAGTGCCATAAGCCGTTCAGCCTCGGGCCATGCACACCAAGTCGTTGATGAATGGGCGTCGGATGAAAGCGAGGAAGAAGAGGAAGTGGATGAAGCAGCGCCCGAGCCTGCGTTTTCCGAGGCGCAGGAGCCTGCTTCTACAGTCCTCCTGCAAAGGGCTGCCCAGAAGCCTGCTTTCGCCCTAGGCAGCACCGCGTTCACCGGCCTTGCAGGCAAGGCCAGTCCTGGCAGTGCCGGCGCTTCCTTGGCCCGACGGGCGTTCAGACGAGTGCCAGGCGTTGCGTTGCTCGACACCGGCCTGCAACTTGCCGAAACCTTCAACAGCGACGCCACCCAGGAGCAGAAGCTCGAAGGCTATGGCAGCGCTGTCGGTGGTCTGGGTGGTGGCCTTGCCGGTGCAGCCGCCGGTGCGGCTATCGGTTCGGTAGTACCGGTGATCGGGACCGCGATCGGCGGCTTGATCGGAGGCGTGTTGGGCAGCATGGGTGGAGAGGGTATCGGTGGCTGGCTGGGCAGGACGCTGGCCTCGAACAAGGACGAAGCGGCTGGCAAACCTGCCGTGAGCGAGGCGGCGCGAGTACTGGATACTGCCTCTGCGCCGCCAACGTTGCCCGCATCACCCGCTGCGTCGCCGACGCAACCGACTCCTCCTACCACCATCAACCAGCAATTCACCTTCACATCCAACATGCCGGTCACTTTCAACAACAGCCTGGATGATCCTTCGGTCCTCCAGCAACTGGAGATGATCGCCCGGCGTCAGCTGGAAGAGCTGATGCGCCAAGCCCGCTCGGCGCAATTGGCAGATACCCCACATATCGCACTTTGAGGACTATCCATGACCTATCTGGAGCAGCTGCAAGCCACGCTGCACGCCCTGGTCAAGGCGGGAGAGGCAGGGCGTCGGCGTGCCGATGCCATGCTCGATCCGATGGCCGAGGCGATCGATCATATCCAGGGCGCCGTCTCCGACCTGGAGGCGTTGCCGGTGGTTGGCCCGATCATTGGGGCCAAACTCCAGCGCACCCTGGGCGCGATCAACCGGGCCCAGGATCAGGTGGCCAAGGTCGTGGCCAAATATGACCAGGCGGTGGCAATGGTGCGGCAGGTACGGGAGCGCATCGACAGTTTTGCCGGCCATGCGGCCAAAGCCGGCGCGGCAATCCGTCGTGTCGTCGGGGCGGTGAGTTCGACGGTGGAGGGCGTGCTGTCGACTCTGGGCTTCGCGCCCGAGGGAACGCCCGCCGCCGAAGCGGTCAAGCCGTTCCCCCACCTGTTGGTTCTGCAACCGTTGAAGCCAGGCGCTGCGCCCTATTACTTCAACCTCGATACCGCTGCCTTCGATCAGTTGCGTCGCCAGACGCGCTATCGCTGGGTCGGGCAAGAGCGCCTGAGCCGCGACAACGCGCAACAGGCTGTCAGCCTGGGCGAGGAGCACATCTACATCCGCGGGGCCATCTACCCCGGCTTCAAGGGCGGTATCGGCCAGTTGCAGGCGCTGCGCAGCATCGGCCGTCAACTGTTGCCCCTGTCCTTGACCACGGGCTACGGCGAGGTGCTCGGCACTTGGTGCCTGACCAGCATCGAAGAGGAGCAGAGCCAACTGTTGGCTGGCGGCATTCCGCGCAAACAAGGGTTTTCACTGGAGTTCGTGAGCTATGGCCAAGACCTGCGCAACCTCTGAGGGCGATCTGCTCGACACGCTCTGCCAGCACTACTACGGGCACCTTGTGGGCTCCGTCGAGGCGGTGCTGGATGCCAACCAAGGACTGGCGGATGAGCCTCAGCCGTTTCGCGCAGGCGTGAGGATTCGACTGCCGGAGCTGCCCGCGGTGGCGAGCGACACCCTGCAACTGTGGGACTGATGCGTGGCCGGTTTCGACCGGGCCGGGCAACGGTTCCTTCCAAGGAGCCTGACATGCAACCGCAATTTCGCATTACCGCCGACGGACACGACGTTACCCTGCTGATCAACGACCGCCTGCTCTCACTGCGCACCACGGACAAGCCTGCCCTTGAGTCGGACGAGTTCGAGTTGCGCATCGATGCCCGTGACGGCGCTGTCGCACTGCCGTCCCGGGGCGCCGTGCTCGAGGTGCACCTGGGCTATGCCGGACAGACATTGAACCTGCTGGGGCGCTACACCGTCGATGAGATCGAGCTGACCGGCCCGCCGGATACCCTGGTGATCCGAGGCAAGGCCAGCGACCTGCGTGGCAGCGGCAAGACTATACGCAGCGGCAGTTGGGAGCAGGTCACCCTGCAGCGCATCGTTGCCGATATCGCTGCCCGCAATGGCTGGCAGGCGGTGTGCCCCGTGACGCTGCACGTGCCGCGGGTCGATCAGTACAGCGAGTCCGATTTCAATTTCATCACCCGCCTGGCACGGCTGCACGACTGCACTGCAAAGCTTGCCAATGGCCAGCTGTTGGTACTGCCGCGCCAGGGAGGGCAGAGCGCCAGCGGCAAGGCCCTCGGTGTGGTAAGCATTGCCCGCGCCGATGTCAGCCAGTGGCAGTTTCGCCTGGGCGATAAAACCACGCACAAAGCGGTACGCGCCCGCCACCAAGATCCTGCCAGCGGTGAACTCAAGACGGTCGAGCTCGCCAATGGCGATGCGCCGGACGGCCTGCAACCTGTGTACACCGATCGCCATCTCTACCCCAACCGCGCTGCCGCTGAACAAGCGGCCAGGGCCCGCCTGGCCAGCTTCAATCGCGACACCGCCAGCGTGCGCCTGGACATGCCAGGGCGTACCGACCTCTTCGCCGAGCGACGTATCAATCTGCAAGGGTTTCTTCATGGCCTGGACGGGGACTATCTGGTCGAATCGGTCGAGCAGGTGTTCACCCTGTCGGGCTGGCGTACCACCGTGCAATGCAATGGCGGTAATGGGGGGAAAGCAAAGGCAAAAGGAGGAATGTCCAAGCGAACCGGCGTGATGAGTCAGTAGCGAGTAGATAAGTGCAGGGGGCGTATTTCCCCGCGCCTTGGTTTTCAATGCCCCTTTATTGTCCGTCGTCCAATACAGAGGATGACGGGGATCTGGTAATGAGTGGAACAGTAAGTTGCGAAAAACTGTATAGCCCAATCGGCTGCTCCTCGACGTTCAAACGTTGACCGAGGTGTAGTACCGCATGGCTAGGACGATTGAAATTATCTTGGGTTATGTCGACAAACCGGTCGGCGCGGCGGCGGCAGGAGCGTCGTTGGTTGATCAGTACAATAGTGATAAGACGGGCTTCGCCTTGGTGAACCAGAGCGCGCAGACGGGGGCTGCGGTGGCCAATGTGACTTCGATTGTTAGGTTGACGGCTGGATTTACGCCATTTCTGAATATCAAGATGAATACGTTTGCAGCAACGACAGTATTCCTCAAGATAACGGCTCAATACCGGAGGCATGGTAATGTTAATCCCGGTGATGTTCTCAGTATTGTTGGGAATGTGGCTGGGATTGTGGGTAGCTTGATTTGCTGGCTGGGGCGGTAAAAATATCTCTACCCTTCGTTGCGATTGGTGTGGGGACGAGTATGGTAAGCATCGTCATGTCAGATGCCGCGAAATTGTTGCATGTGGCCTTCACTAAGACGTTGTGGGAAAACTACCTTCGAGCGAGCCTGAAGGAGAGCTTCCCTAGTTATTGGGTGGCGCCAAATTTTAAACGGGTATCTCTCGCGCACCTTGGTATCCATTTTGCGGCCCGTGCTGAAGTGAGTAGAGAGGGCCGTTCGGCGAGATCCATTGTCTTGGTGGAAGGTAAGCCTGAACGCTACTGGGGGCTTTGGGTAGGTGATGAAGACAGAGGCTATCCACCTCCAATTATTTATCCCCTTTCCGAATTTCCTGATTGGCGAATCGATATTGGTCCTATTGAAATAGTCAGTCCCGCGGCCTCTCGGTAATTTAGAAGTCGGTATTCTCATAAAGTGTCTTCAATTATTTTGTTTCGCGAACTGCTTAAAGCGGTCTCGCCTAAACTACAGATTTTTAATGTCTTGCTGGTTGCAATCGTGCTGCTGGCGTCCGCTGCACTGTATTACAGTACGCTGCGGACATATACATTACCTGTTTTGACCCGTCTGCTTTTTGTAGAGGGCCGGATCCATGGTGAGGGACAAAGTTGGGCATATGACCGAACCGTGGTCCAGTTTGGTGTTGCTTACAGTGTGCATGGTAAAAAATATATTAAGCCTGTGTATGCTGACTTATCGGTCTACCAGCAATCGGGGTTACAAGTAGGTAGCCGGGTGCATTTGGCTGTAGAGCCCTCGGGGCAAGACAGTGAGGTGCGGGAGCTAACAACTCAAGAGGGACGTGTTGTGTTCAATGATGAGTTACATCGGCGGATCATCGAGCGCAACAATGAATCGGTCTGGCGGAATGCCGGTCTGTTGATATTAGTGGCAGTACTCCCTTTGTTCGTGGCACTTCGAATTGCTTGGAGAAGTCGCAGGACGCTTTTTCAATAATGCAAGTTAGCTGACCAGCTCTTGGGTCTGGTGGAGTTTCGTGCGGCAGGAGGTGATAGTTATGGGGCAAGCCGATATATAAAATCTCCATTGGGTGAGTGGGGAGGTTGGGTGGCTTTATTTAGCGCCCATGATTTGTCGCTCTCTCCGTCTCCCTGTTGGTAAGTCGATGTCAACTCATGGAAGTCCGCAGTCTTCACGGAGTGTGTATAGGCAATGTTGATGAACGTCTATGCTCCCAAGATAACAGGTTTTCAATCTTTTTATTATTGCGGTAGGACTTTGGTCTTTTGCTGCGCTCTACTACTCGCAGCTGCGAGTGTATGCACCGGTTGATGTAACTAGGCTTGTGAACTTAGAGGGGCGTGTTAACGGCCATGCCTCATCTTGGGAGCATGATCCGGCTATCGTAACACTGGGGATCACTTTCAGGTTGAACGGGGCAAAACACGTCAAGGCAGTGTATGTCAACCAGGCGATCTACCAGCAGACAGGCTTACGGATTGGTTCTAAGGTACTTCTGACCGTGGAAGTCGGCGAGCCAGATATTGTACTACGTGAACTGGCGACTCAAGAAGGGCTGGTTGTTTTCGATGATGATTTCAATCGACAAATAATCGAGTGGAACAATGAGTCGATCTGGCGAAATGTCGTGCTTTTGGCGCTTGTATCTTTTGCGCCATTTTTCGTGGCACTTAGAGTCGCCTGGAAACATCGTCGGGCACTTTTTAAATAATGTCGATCGGCTCGATAAAGCCCGGGTTCGCACCGGGCTTTTTTGTGTCCGAATCCTGCGTGATCAAGGAGATATCCATGCTTACGGAAGACCAACTACTCGCGATCTTCCCCAATGCCCGCCCTGTCGCGGACGTGTTTTTGCCAGCCCTGAACACCACCCTGCCGCGCTGGGAAATCGACAATCCCAAACGCGTCGCAGCGTTTCTCGCCCAGGTCGGCCATGAATCTGGCCAACTGCGCTACCTCAAGGAGCTGGGCAATGATCGTTACCTCTCGCGTTATGACACGGGCAGCCTGGCCCAGCGACTAGGCAATACCCCCGAGGCTGATGGTGATGGTCAGCTCTATCGCGGCCGTGGCCTGATCCAGGTGACCGGTCGCAATAACTATCAGGCCTGCAGTCGGGCGCTGTTTGGTGACGAACGCCTGCTGGCGCAGCCGCAGATGCTTGAACAACCCCGCTGGGCCTGTGAATCGGCGGCGTGGTTCTGGCATTCACGCGGGCTCAATGCGCTGGCGGACCGGGGTGAGTTCAATCGCATCACCCGTCACATCAATGGTGGGCTCAATGGGCTGGAAGATCGTCTGGCCTTGTGGGCACGGGCGCGGGAGGTGCTGTGTTGAGCCGCCTATGGCTGGGGCTGTGTCTGGTGCTCGTGCTGTTGTCTTCGGCATTGACCTGGCAGGTCCAGGCCTGGCGCTACGGCCGGCTGTTCGCGCAGCAGGCCGAGGCTCAAGCCCATGAGGCCCAGGCGCGTGCAGAGGAAGCAGCGCGAGCGCTGCTCGCCGAGCGCGAGGGACGCCAGCAACTCGAACAACGCCTGCAAGGCAGTGAAACACGACATTTCCAGGAGCTCGCCCATGCCCAACAGACTCAAGCTCGCCTGCGTGACCGCCTGGCTACTGCTGACCTGCGGTTGTCAGTCTTGGTCGAACAGGGCGCCAACTGCCCCGCAGTGCCTGCCCCCTCCAGCGCCAGCGGCGTGGATCATGGCCCCGTACGCGCCCGACTTGACCCAGCGGATGCTCGACGCATTATCGCCATCACCGACACCGGAGACCGGGGACTGATCGCCCTGCGCGCCTGCCAGGATTACATTCGGGCATTGGCGCGCTGAGCGCTTGCCTGGCCAAGCGAGGGTGGTAGGGTAGAGCGCAGTTTTCAAGGAGCCCAGCCATGGACCCGATCACCGTTCTTTCTACCCGTCTTGGTGAGCACTTGCGGCGCCTCAATGCGCAGGTGAGCACTGCCGAGTCCTGCACCGGTGGCGGCATCGCCGAGGCCATCACCCGCATTCCCGGCAGCTCGGCGTGGTTCGAGGCCGGTTACGTGACTTATTCCAATACCCAGAAGACCCGCCAGCTGGGTGTCCCTGAAGTGTTGTTCGGCCAGGTGGGCGCGGTGAGCCAGGAAGTGGTCGAGGCCATGGTCCGTGGCGCTCAAGCTGCCAGCGGGGCGCGTTTTGCCGTGGCGGTCAGTGGTGTGGCCGGGCCCGATGGCGGTTCACCTGCCAAACCGGTGGGTACCGTGTGGCTGGCATGGGCCGATGGCAACCATGTGATCAGCGAGCGCCGGCACTTCGACGGCGACCGCGAAGCGGTGCGCCGACAGACGGTGATCACCGCCTTAGACGGCTTGTTACAGCTTGGTGCGGAGTAAATCACCCGACGGGGGTTTGCCAAAGCGAATCCCTGTGGAATAATACTGGCTACTTATACAGTTATTCCCGGCCGCAGGGCCGCCCGTCGAACACGTGAGGATTTCAATGGACGACAACAAGAAGCGCGCCTTGGCTGCTGCCCTGGGTCAGATCGAACGCCAATTCGGCAAGGGCGCGGTCATGCGCATGGGCGACCACGAGCGTCAGGCCATCCCGGCCATTTCCACTGGCTCCCTGGGTCTGGACATCGCCCTGGGCATCGGCGGCTTGCCTAAAGGCCGTATCGTTGAAATCTACGGTCCGGAATCCTCGGGTAAGACCACACTGACCCTGTCGGTTATCGCCGAAGCCCAGAAAAACGGCGCCACCTGCGCCTTCGTCGATGCCGAGCACGCCCTTGATCCCGAGTACGCCGGCAAGCTGGGCGTCAATGTCGATGACCTGTTGGTCTCCCAGCCAGACACCGGCGAGCAAGCCCTGGAAATCACCGACATGCTGGTGCGTTCCAACGCCGTTGACGTGATCATTGTCGACTCCGTGGCCGCGCTGGTCCCGAAGGCCGAAATCGAAGGCGAAATGGGTGACATGCACGTGGGTCTGCAGGCTCGCCTGATGTCCCAAGCGCTGCGCAAGATCACCGGTAACATCAAGAACGCCAACTGCCTGGTCATCTTCATCAACCAGATCCGTATGAAGATCGGTGTGATGTTCGGTAGCCCGGAAACCACCACCGGTGGTAACGCATTGAAGTTCTACGCCTCCGTGCGTCTGGACATCCGTCGTACCGGCGCTGTCAAGGAAGGCGACGAGGTGGTGGGTAGCGAGACCCGCGTCAAGATCGTCAAGAACAAGGTCTCGCCGCCGTTCCGCCAGGCCGAGTTCCAGATCCTCTATGGCAAGGGTATCTACCGCAACGGTGAGATCATCGACCTGGGTGTATCCCAAGGCCTGGTGGAAAAATCCGGTGCCTGGTACAGCTACCAAGGCAACAAGATCGGTCAGGGCAAGGCCAACGCTGCCAAGTTCCTGCAAGACAACCCAGCTGTAGGGGCGGAGATCGAGAAACAAATCCGCGAAAAACTGCTCAACGCAGGTGCCGTCGCCGCTGCTGGCAAGGCCGCCGCTGCTGAAGCCGATGCCGACGACATGGCTGACGCCGACGCCGGTTATTGATTGGCCCATGTCCGTCGTACTCGACAACCCCGTCGCCGTTCGGCGGACAGCCATGGACCTGCTCGCACGCCGCGAGCATGGTCGTGTCGAGCTGACACGTAAGCTGCGTCAGCGCGGCGCACCGGATGAGTTGATCGAGCCTGCGCTCGATCGGCTTGCCGAAGAGGGGCTCCTCAGTGAGGCACGCTACCTCGAAAGCTTCATTTCCTATCGTTCCAATGCCGGCTACGGCCCAGCGCGTATTCGCGAAGAGTTAGGGCAACGCGGCCTGAACCGTGGTGACATCGACCAGGCTCTGCGTGAAAGCGGAGTGGACTGGGCGGCCCGGCTGCAGGAAGTCTGGCAACGCAAGTTCGCCGGGCAACGTCCCCATGATCCCCGAAGCCGTGCCCAGCAGACCCGATTTCTTGCCTACCGTGGATTCCCCATGGAACTGATCGGCCGCCTGCTCAGCGGCCGCAATCTTGACGACTGATTCTTCAGTTTCCCGCTGTCCCCTTTCTCAATCGACCTTCAAGGCTTCCCTTGCTCGCTGTGTGGTGTGCATGGGCTGGGGCTTGGCCCAGTTTTCCGGCAGATTGATGAAGTCCACCAGTTCGCGTAGGCGGCCCTGATCACGGCCATTGAAGGCAAAGGTCAATCGGGTCAGGTGGTTGAAGTTGCCTATCTCGTGCTCGAGGCCGCTGTCTGGTTGTTGATGGTACTTGCCGCTCAGGCGTAGATCGGCGAATCCTTCCTGGATGTCGTAGAGCGCTGCATCGCTCAAGGGATGATGCATGCGAATCACGAACTGGTTCTTCAACCAGCGGCTGGAGTGGTAGTTGCTGTAGAACTGGTTGATCTCCTCCACCGCTTCGTCGGCGCTGTGGACCAGGCGCACCAGCTTCATGTCGCTGGGCAGAATGTAGCGGTTTTCCTCCAGTTGCTTGCTGATGAACGCCAGCGCGTCGCGCCAGAAGGTTCCGCCTGGTGAGTCCAGCAGTACCACTGGCACCAGAGGGCTTTTGCCTGTCTGGATCAAGGTGAGTACCTCGAGAGCTTCATCCAGAGTGCCGAATCCACCTGGGCAGAGCACCAGGGCATCGGCTTCCTTGACGAAGAACAGTTTGCGAATGAAGAAGAAATGGAAGGGCAGTAACTGGTCAGTGCCATCCACTGTGGCATTGGCATGTTGCTCGAAAGGCAAGGTGATGTTGAATCCCAGGCTGTGCCCGGTGCCGGCGCCTTCATGGGCTGCGGCCATGATACCTCCGCCGGCACCGGTAATGACCATCAGGTCGGAGCGTGCCAGGGTGGCGCCCAGTTCACGGGCAAGCGCATACATGGGGTGTTCCAATGGCGTACGCGCCGAGCCGAAAACGGTGACCTTCCGCCGTCCCTTGTAGCGTTCCAGGGTGCGGAAGGAATGGTCGAGTTCGCGCAGGGCCTGCAGCGTGATCTTGGCGTTCCAGCGGTTGGTGTCGTCGTGGGCCATGCGCAGGATGGTCAGCATCATGTCGCGGTACAGCGGCAGGTTGGGGCTGTTGGGCGCGACCAGTTGCAGCTGTTCATCAATCTTGCTCAGGTCGATGCCGTTGTCCCTGAAATGATTGAACAAGAGTTCGTTCGGTTGGTAAGGCATTCAACGTCTCCTTCTGCAGCAGAACCTCTGACCGGGACGATGGGGTATCCCGGCCGCGACACTGCGTGTGTCGCTGGCTGCCGTTGCTCGAGTATGCAACCCGAGCATTGCAGTGGGCCTTCAAGGCCATGATGCAGTGACAAATGTCCATCACATTGTTGTTATCGCAGTGCAAGAGCGCCGCGCCTGGGCAGTCTCCTCGGGTGCCGGAAATGCGCGGGTATTTGCTATCAATCTAGACCCAAGCGTTAGATCGTGCCGATTCAAGACAGTGCGATGTCCGATAACAGAGCAGTTTTCCCGCTCGTCGGGAGGGGGCCAGCTGTAACGCAGCTCTGGTTAACTGGAAACGCAACGTCTCGATGCAGGAGGTCGCGGTATGCATCGGTTGATCATCGAGGTGGATAGGCAGCTATATCTGCTGCTGGAGCGGGCTGCCCAGGCCCATCACGTGAGCCTGGAAGCCGAGTGCTTGCGCAGGTTGGAAGTCGCAGAGCGGCACTCGCGTTATCTACAGGCTCTGCTGGCGGAGTTGCGCGCCGATGAAGAACAGCGGCGCGCCAGTAACAACGACAGGGTTGCCTGAGTTACTTCTTCTTGTTACCCGCCACGCAGCTGGAGGCGTCGAAGGCTTGGTCCATGATCGGCTGGTTGGTCTTGTAGACCGAAAACCGATAGACCAGGACCGCGCCCTTGGACATCAGCTGACGATAGCCATTGTTGCGGCACACGCTGTCGCCCAGCTGGCTGCGAACCTGTTCCGGGTTGGCGCGCATCCGCTCGGCGTGGCTCTCGCGTACGCTCAGGTGGTTGACCAACGCCCGGCCTTTCTCGACGGTATAGCCTTGGTCGAGGATATCTTCGTTGATGGCACGCGGGGTGCCGACGCTGCTTTCCTTGGCGACCTTCTGCAGCATCTGGTTCAGCTCGTATTCCTGCTTGGAGGCCGCCTGGGCCGCCAGTGGCAGTGCGAGCAGCAGGCTCAAGGTCGGGATGGTAAGACGCAGCATGAATCTCTCCTGGTTCGATGACTGGCACTTTGACCTGCGCCAGCGAGCGGCGTTCCATGAAACCACCCGCCTGTGGGATATCCCAGGTCGCCAAAATCGCGATTATAAAGGAGGCGTCCGTCCACCTGCACGGCAAATGACAACGCCTCTGGTAGACTGGCGGCTTGTTTCCCGCCGAGTTGCAACCGTGCCTGTTTCCTTCCTTCTGCGAGGCGTGCAGCCATGAGCCACGCCGTAGCACGCCTGCGCGCCGAACGCCTGGCCCGCAGCAACAAGCCCTTCATCGCCCGTGGTTCGCGCGCGGTGCGTTGTCCGGATTGCCGCGTGATCGCCAGCCACTGCCTGTGTGCCTTTAAGCCCAAGGTCACCGCCGACGCCGGCATGTGTCTGGTGATGCATGATACAGAGCCACTCAAGCCGACCAATACTGGCTGGCTGATCGCTGATCTGGTAGAGGACACCTCGGCCTTTGGCTGGCTCCGTACCGACGTCGACCCGCGCCTGCTCGCATTGCTCGACGACCCCAAATGGCAGCCCTACATCGTCTTCCCCGGTGAGTTCGTCGCGCCAGAGCGGGTTGTCAGCGAGGTGGTGCGCGAGCCGGGTAAACGCCCGTTGTTCATTCTGCTCGACGCCACCTGGACCGAAGCCCGCAAGATGTTTCGCAAGAGCCCTTATCTGGACCGCTTCCCAGTTCTGAGCCTGCAGGCCGAGCAGATGTCGCGTTACAAGCTGCGCCGTTCCAAACGTGATGACCATTTCTGTACCGCCGAGGTTGCGGCAATGTGCTTGGAATTGGCCGGTGACCAACGCGCCAGCGAGGCACTGGACGCCTACCTGGATGTGTTCAGCCTGCATTATTTGAGTGCCAAGCGGCACTTGCCGCTGGATCTGGACGACGACGCGCATCGGCGGTTGCATACCTTCCTATAGTCCAAGGGGCAGGCGCGGTGGATTGGTTCATAATGACGAGGCTGGCAGTCAAGGAGGCGGGGACGACCGGGCAATTGGCTTGACCACCCGGACCGTGCTCGGCATTCTTGGCGCCGATTCGGGCACGACGAAGATGCTGTTATCCCGGACTTCGCCGTGCCATTGCGGCCGGCGGCCCTGCCGTTTGCGCCTTGAGTTGCTCGCCAGGCATTCCTCCACCCCTCGCGCCTGGCACAGAACAGGATCCTTAGATCGATGGCCACATACGAAATCCTGATTGCCGATGACCACCCACTGTTTCGTAGCGCCCTGCGCCAGGCCGTTACCCTCGGCCTGGGGCCGGATGTACGTCTGGTCGAGGTGGCGAGCATCGCCGAGCTGGAAACCCGCCTGTCCGAGAAGGCCGACTGGGATCTGGTCCTGTTGGACCTGAACATGCCCGGCGCCTATGGTTTCTCCGGCTTGGTCCTGCTGCGTGGGCAGTACCCGCAGATTCCAGTGGTCATGGTCTCGGCGCAGGAAGAGGCGGCCGTGGTGGTCAAGTCTCGCGAGTTCGGTGCCAGCGGTTTCATCCCCAAGTCGAGCAACCTGGACGTCATCCAGGATGCAGTGCAGAAGGTGCTCGATGGTGACGTGTGGTGGCCGCCACAGGCGTTCGAGAAGGTCGATGTCTCGGCCGAGGCCAAGGCTGCGAGCGAAGGTCTGGCCAGTCTGACGCCGCAGCAGTTCCGGGTGCTGACCATGGTCTGTGAAGGTTTGCTGAACAAGCAGATCGCCTACGAATTGAGCGTGTCGGAGGCGACCATCAAGGCTCACGTGACGGCAATCTTCCGCAAGCTGGGGGTGCGTACCCGTACTCAGGCAGCGTTGCTGCTGCAACAACTCGAATCGGTTTCGGCTAACTAAGTTCCCGTATATTCACGCTTTTTTGACCCGGGTTGGACTAATCTGCTGGCCCTTTAATCGGTGAAGTAACCGTCCATGTCGCCATTCAAGGGCCAGACCGGCCTTAAACGTATCTTCAACGCCGCCGGCTATTCGTTGGACGGCCTGCGTACCGCTTTCAAGGGCGAGGCGGCGTTCCGCCAGCTGGTGCTGGCCAACGTCGTACTGATTCCGTTGGCCTTCTGGCTGCCCGTCACCCGTGTGGAGCGTGCGATCCTTATCGCCGTATGCTTGCTGGGGTTGATCGTCGAGTTGCTCAATTCTGCGGTTGAGGCGGCCATCGACCGTATCTCCCTGGAGCGCCACCCCTTGTCCAAGAATGCCAAGGACATGGGCAGCGCCGCGCAACTGGTCGCGATGACCATGGTGGCGCTGGTGTGGGGTGTAATCCTGCTCTGATCAGGCAATCGGCGGCAGGACGATCTCGTCACTGCGGCTGACGCCGGCGGTGAAGTTACGGCACAGCTCCAGGAATTCGCGCATGGCCGAGGTCTGGTATTTCTGCTTGTGCCAGATGAAATAGAACTGCCGCGACAAGTCCAGTTCCGGCGTTTCCACCGCCACCAGGCTGCCACGCCGGAACGCGTCGCGCAGGGCCAGGCGCGAGATGCAGCCGATGCCCAAGCCGGACTCAACGGCGCGTTTGATCGCCTCGGTGTGTTCCAGCTCCAGGCGGATGTTCAGGTTGGCGCGGTGATGACGCATGGCTTGGTCGAACGTCAGCCGCGTCCCCGAGCCTTGCTCGCGAAGAATCCACGCCTCGTGGGACAAGGTCTCCACATCTGCCCGGCCCACCTTGGCCAAGGGATGCTGAGGCGCGCAGAACACCACCAGTTCATCTTCCACCCAGGGCTGCACTTCCAGATCCGGGTGGTTGCAGTCGCCTTCGATTAGACCCAGGTCAATTTCATAGTGCGCGACCTGCTGCACGATATGTACGGTGTTCTGCACATGGAGTTTGACCTGACTCTCCGGGTGACCCTGCATGAAGCTGCCGATCAGCAGGGTTGCCAAGTAGTTGCCGATGGTCAAGGTGGCACCGACCGAGAGCGATCCGAAGCCGGACTTGCCATTGAGCAGGTCCTCGATCTCCTTGGCCTGGTCGAGCAGGGCAACGGCCTGGGGCAGCAATTGATGGCCCAAGGCATTGAGGCTCAGCCGTTTACCCGCGCGGTCGAATAACTGGCAGCTCGATTGCCGCTCCAGTTCAGTGATCGAGGTGCTGGCGGCCGATTGCGACAACGCCAACAGGCTCGCGGCCCGGGACACGCTTTGGTGCTGGGCGACGGCGACAAAGACTTGTAGCTGACGAAGCGTGAATCGCATATCTATATAACCGATAAGACATATCTTGATAATCCATTTAACAGATATTGTCGCTGCCCCTAAAATATCGCGCAATAGTGCGCTAGGTCCGCGCCGCGTCTTTCTTCAGGAGCCCCATCGATGAGCAACATGAACCACGAACGTGTCCTCAGTGTGCACCACTGGAACGACACTCTGTTCAGCTTCAAGTGCACCCGTGATCCGGGCCTGCGCTTCGAGAACGGTCAGTTCGTGATGATCGGCCTGCAACAGGACAACGGCCGTCCGCTCATGCGCGCCTATTCCATCGCTTCGCCTAACTGGGAAGAGCACCTAGAGTTCTTCAGCATCAAGGTGCCGGATGGCCCGCTGACCTCCCAGCTGCAGCACTTGAAGGAAGGTGACGAGATCATCATCAGCAAGAAGCCCACCGGTACCCTGGTGCTCGACGACCTGAACCCGGGCAAGCACCTTTACCTGCTGAGCACCGGCACCGGTCTGGCGCCGTTCATGAGCGTCATCCAGGATCCGGAAACCTACGAGCGCTTCGAAAAAGTGATCCTGGTTCACGGCGTGCGCTACGTCAACGAAGTCGCCTACCGTGAGTTCATCACCGAGCACTTGCCACAGAACGAGTTCTTCGGCGAGGCAGTTCGCGACAAGCTGATCTACTACCCGACCGTGACCCGCGAGCCGTTCGAAAATCAGGGCCGTCTGACCGACCTGATGCGCAGCGGCAAGCTGTTCAGCGACATCGGCCTGCCGCCGATCAACCCACAAGACGACCGCGCCATGATCTGTGGTAGCCCGAGCATGCTCGACGAAACCGCCGAGGTTCTCGACAGCTTCGGTCTGAAGATCTCCCCACGCATGCGTGAGCCAGGTGACTACCTGATCGAGCGTGCTTTCGTCGAAAAGTAAGACGAATCGCACAACGCAAAAACGCAGGCCATGGCCTGCGTTTTTTTATGTCCGGAAAAGGGTACTGCCGGCGGCTGCACCGCCGGGAATTTTCCGAAAGGCTTAAGCGTCCGGTACGACTTCCAGAACACGGATCTGGTCTGGCTTCGGGTAGTGCCAGCGCACCTGGACATCCCAGAACTTCACCCCATACACCCGATCAGCTGGCGGTACCTGGTAAGCCGGGCGTGGGTCCTGCGCCAGGCACTGCTCGATCAGCTCGACCAATGGCTCTCGAAGACGCAAGGCATGTGTATGGGCCTGGGGTAGGGCGGCCTCGCTCCAGGTCACGGCAATAGGTTCAGGCGCATCGCTGGCCATCTGGTTGGTTGCATCATCGATGCAGTCGGCGTAGGGCACATAAGGCTTGATGTCCAGTACCGGCGTCCCGTCGAGCAGGTCGATCCCCGACAGCAGCAGACGACCTGCCTCGACACCCTCCAGGCGCACCACTGACTGGCCGATACCATTGGGTCTGTGGGTGGCGCGGGTGGCGAACACGCCCATGCTCTTGTTGCCCCCTAGGCGCGGCGGGCGCACCTTCAGGCGGGGCTTGTCTTCCAGGGCCTGGTGGAACAGGAACAACAGCCAGACATGGCTGACCTGTTCGAGCCCGGCGACGGCATCACCCTGGTCGAACGGGGGCAGCAGTTCCAGCACGCCACGTGCGGCGGGCGCAAGCTGCGGCTGGCGAGGTATGGCGAACTTCTCCTTGAAGCATGAGCGGACGATGCCAACCGGTGAGACCGTGTGTTGCATCGTGCTCAGCCACGCACACGCAGGGTCAGGCCCTTGAGAAAGTTACGCAGCAGCTGGTCGCCACAAGGTCGGTAGTTGTCATGGCCGACCTTGCGGAACAGCGCGCTGAGTTCGGGTTTGGACACTGGGAAGTTGACCGACTTCAGAATCACGTGCAGGTCTTCCTCCTTGAGTTCGAAGGCCACGCGCAACTTCTTGAGGATGGTGTTATTGCTCACCGGGACTTCGATCGGTTGCGCCGGGCGGCTGTCATCGCGGCCTCGACGGTGAATCACCAACCCGTCGAGAAAATGCGCCATGACCCGTTCCGGGCAACGCACGTAGCCGGCTTCATCTTCTTTCTTCAAGTAGGTGGCGACCGCTTCGGGAGAAACTTCGAGGCCGGTCAGCCCAATGATCTCGGCCATTTGGGCATCGCTGACCTTGAGCATGTAGCGCAGGCTGCGCAGGACATCGTTGTGGTTCATGGTGACAAATCCTGTTCAGGCGCCACGCCAGCAGTGGCGTGGCGATAATGCTAGGGGCAGTGTGGCCCGGTGCGGATACATTGCGTACAGGGCCTAGAAGCGTTCGTTGGTCGCCAGGTAGCGCCACTGCCCGGCGGGCAGCTTGCCCATGGACACCCCGCCCAGGCGGATACGGCGCATACCCAGCACCTTGAGTCCAAGGGCGGCGCACAAGGCGCCGATCTGCCCGGGCCGCGGGTTCTTCAGGGCTAGGCGCAGATGGCTTTCGTTCTGCCAACTGGCCTTGGCCTTGGGCAGTTCCTGACCGCTGCGGGTGATGCCACGGGCAAGGCGCTGCAAGGCCTCTGCCGACGCCTGGCCTTCGACCTGGACGATGTACTCCTGCTCCATCCGATGAAGATCGGCCTCGAGCTTGCGGGTGACTCGCCAGTCCTGGGTGTACAGCTGCATACCGGTTGCGCCGGGTTCCAGAGGCGCGACACAGGACAACCTGGCGAAGTGACCATGCAGCGGGCGCACCGAAGGCGGATGGGCTTCGCTGAGGGTAGCCATGGTCATGCTGCTGCGACCGCTCTCGGCGTCCTGACCAGCCGTTTGATTGAGCAGGAGCGTGACCGGTGGTAGTTGCTCGGCGCGTGCTCCCGGAAGCAGTGCAACCTGCTCGGCCCCGACCTTGTAGTGGGGTTGCTCGACCACGACGCCATCCACCGTGACCCAGCCGCCCTCGATGTACAGCTCGGCCTCGCGGCGGGAGCAACCAAGTTGCTCGATGAGGCGTTTGGAGAGGCGCAGGGGTTCTGACATGAAGGCAATTCGCAAAATGAGGCAGGGAAGGCCGCCATTGTACCTCTCTGGACGATCTTGGGGCTGGGAATCTATGTCATTTACGCCATTTCAGGAGGGGCGTACGGCATCCTGCATCCAAAGCTCAAGAACCTGTGCGAATCAGGGTCATGTGCAGTAAGGGATAGGGCTGACCTAGTCCATCGGTATCCGAACGCCCAGTGACTTCGAACCCTTCGTGCAGGTAGAACCCCAGCGCCTGCGGGTTTTGCTCGTTGACATCCAGGCGTTCGGCATTGAGTTCGTCGACGGCATAGCGCAACAGCCGTTTGCCGATGCCCTGGCCACGGTATTCAGGGGCGACGAAGAGCATGTCCACCCGGCCATTGGCGACGCCGGCAAAACCAAGAATGCGCCTGGTGCTGTCCCTGCAGCAGACCAGCATCACGGCGTCCAGATAACGGCGTAGCACATGTTCGCGCAGCAGCACGATATAGGCATCGGGCATGAAGTCGTGGGTGGCGCGCACCGAGGCCTCCCAGATCCGCACCAGTTCCGGGTAGTCGCTCACATTTGGCGTTTGAAGCGTCAGTGCCGGTTGCATCGCATTGCTCCTGCTGGGTCCTGAGGAAAACATAGATGCAAAAAAAAGCCCCGCCAGTGGCGGGGCTTGATCGGGGCTGACCTGAGGAGGCTCAGATCGGTTCTGCCCACATGTCGTATTCGTCGGCATCGACGATGCGGCAGCGCACCTTGTCGCCTGGCTTGAAGCCATGATCGCCATCGATGAACACGCTGCCGTCGATTTCCGGGGCATCGAAGAAGCTGCGGCCAACCGAGCCCTGCTCCTCGACTTCGTCGATCAGCACGTCGATTTCCTTGCCGATGCGCAGTTGCAGGCGTGCGGCGCTGATGGCCTGCTGGTGCGCCATGAAGCGGTCCCAGCGCTCCTGCTTGATTTCGTCCGGGACTTCTTCCAGGCCCAGATCGTTGGCCGGGGCGCCTTCGACCGGCGAGTACTGGAAGCAGCCGACGCGATCGAGCTGGGCTTCGGTCAGCCAGTCGAGCAGGTATTGGAAGTCTTCTTCGGTTTCACCGGGGAAGCCGACGATGAAGGTGGAGCGGATCACCAGCTCAGGGCACTGCTCGCGCCAGCTCTTGATGCGGGCCAGGGTACGGTCTTCGAAGGCCGGACGCTTCATGGCCTTGAGCACTTTGGGGCTGGCGTGCTGGAAGGGAATGTCCAGGTACGGCAGGATCTTGCCGGCGGCCATCAGGGGGATCACGTCGTCGACGTTCGGGTATGGGTAGACATAATGCAGGCGCACCCAGGCACCGAGGCTGCTCAGGGCCTCGCACAACTCGAGCATGCGGGTCTTGACCGGGCGACCGTTCCAGAAATCGGTCTTGTATTTGACGTCCACACCGTAGGCGCTGGTGTCCTGAGAGATCACCAGGATTTCCTTGACACCAGCCTTGACCAGGCGCTCGGCCTCGCTCAGCACTTCGCCGACCGGGCGGCTAACCAATTTGCCGCGCATCGACGGGATGATGCAGAAGCTGCAGCTGTGGTTGCAGCCTTCGGAAATCTTCAGGTAGGCGTAGTGACGTGGGGTCAGCTTGACGCCTTGGGGCGGGACCAGATCGATCAGCGGGTTGTGGTCCTGACGCGGTGGAACCACTTCGTGTACGGCATTGACTACCTGCTCGTACTGTTGCGGGCCGCTGACCGACAGCACGCTCGGGTGCACGTCGCGGATATTGCCTTCCTCGACACCCATGCAACCGGTGACGATGACCTTGCCGTTTTCCTTGATCGCCTCGCCGATCACCTCCAGGGACTCGGCCTTGGCGCTGTCGATGAAGCCGCAGGTGTTGACCACCACCACGTCGGCGTCCTCGTAGGTAGGCACGACTTCATAGCCTTCCATGCGCAGCTGGGTCAGGATGCGCTCGGAGTCAACGAGAGCCTTGGGGCAACCCAGGCTGACGAAACCGACCTTCGGGGTGGCGGGAGTGGTGGACATGGCTAACCTCGGTATTGAAGACAGATCGCCCAGCCGCTGACGGGGGCGATACTGATGGGCGCTTTTGGCGCCTCTGATCAAAAAGTGCGCAATTCTAGCGAGCGCAAGGTCGCTTTACCAGCAGAAATACGACGAACGCTGCGCTATGCTTCGCGCCGTTGCGCGGGGGCATTCGGGATGGCTCGGCGCGGGTGCAACTCAAATGGGTCTAGAAGGCCTTCTGCGGGAGTGGTCGATGGTTCAGGCAAGCAGTCACGCCGAAGGTGGGCAGGGGGCGACACGCTCGCTGGGCCTGCTCGTAGCAGCTGTTGGGGTGGTGTATGGCGATATCGGTACCAGCCCGCTGTACACCCTCAAAGAGGTCTTCACCGGGGGGTATGGGGTACAGGTCAACCATGATGGCGTGCTGGGCATCCTGTCGCTGATTCTGTGGTCGCTGTTGTGGGTGGTTTCGTTCAAGTATGTGATGTTCATCCTGCGTGCCGATAACCAGGGGGAAGGCGGCACGATGGCATTGACCGCACTGGCGCGCCGGGCGACGGCCAATTACCCGAAGCTCAGGGCGCTAATGGTCGGTTGCGGTCTGGTCGGTGCCTCGTTGTTCTACGGTGACAGCATGATCACCCCGGCGGTGTCGGTGCTTTCGGCGGTTGAGGGCATGGGGCTTGCCTTCGACGGAATCGATCATTGGGTGGTGCCGGTGTCGCTGGTGGTGCTGGTGGCATTGTTCCTGGTGCAGAAGCATGGCACCGAGAAAATCGGCAAGCTGTTCGGGCCGATCATGGTCACTTGGTTCGTGGTGCTGGGGGCGCTCGGGGTGCATGGCATCGCGCAGAGCCCGGAAGTGCTCAAGGCGTTCAATCCGGGCTGGGCGCTGAACTTCTTCATTGTTCACCCGGGCATGGGCGTGGCGATCCTCGGGGCGGTGGTACTGGCGCTGACCGGTGCCGAGGCGCTGTATGCCGACATGGGGCATTTTGGCCGCAAACCGATTGCTCGGGCCTGGTTCGCACTGGTGCTGCCGGCCTTGGTACTCAACTATTTCGGACAGGGCGCGATGCTGCTGCAAAACCCGGAAGCGGCGCGCAACCCCTTCTACCTGCTGGCGCCGGGCTGGGCACTGTTGCCGCTGGTGGGGCTGGCCACGCTGGCGACGGTCATCGCTTCCCAGGCGGTGATTTCCGGGGCCTTTTCCCTGACCCGCCAGGCCATCCAGCTTGGCTACATCCCGCGGATGCAGATCCAGCACACTTCGAGCGACGAGCAAGGGCAGATCTACATCAGTGCGGTGAACTGGACCTTGATGGTCGGCGTCGTGTTGCTGGTGATCGGCTTCGAGTCGTCGGGCGCATTGGCCGCAGCCTATGGCGTTGCGGTGACCGGCACCATGTTGATGACCACCATCCTGGTGTCGGCAGTGATGCTGCTGCTGTGGAAGTGGCCACCGGTGCTGGCGGTGCCGATTCTGTTGGGTTTCCTGTTTGTCGATGGATTGTTCTTCGCCGCCAACGTGCCGAAGATCGTGCAGGGCGGCGCGTTCCCTGTGCTGGCGGGGATCGTGCTGTTCGTACTGATGAGTACCTGGAAGCGCGGTAAACAGATTCTGGTGGACCGTATCGACGAGGGAGCCCTGCCGTTGCCCGTGTTCATCAGCAGTATCCGCGTACAGCCGCCACATCGCGTCGAGGGCACGGCGGTGTTTCTCACTGCGCGGGCAGACGCTGTGCCTCATGCGCTGTTGCACAACATGCTGCATAACCAGGTGCTGCACAGCCAGGTGGTGCTGTTGACGGTGGTCAGTGAGGACCGGCCGCGGGTGCCGGAGCACGAGCGCTTTGAAGTGGAGGCCTATGGTGATGGGTTCTTCCGCGTTCTGCTGCACTTTGGCTTCATGGATGAACCGGACGTGCCGGCGGCGCTGAAGCTGTGCCACCTGGACGGACTCGATTTCAGCCCGATGCGTACCACCTACTTCCTCAGCCGCGAGACAGTGATCGCCTCGCGCCTGGAGGGCATGGCGCGCTGGCGTGGCAACCTGTTCGCGTTCCTGCTCAAGAATGCCAACGGTAATCTTCGGTTCTTCAACCTGCCGCTGAACCGGGTGATCGAATTGGGAACGCAGGTCGAGATCTGATTCCCAGGGGCATTCGGACAGCTGATCGCAGGGCAACCCCGTGATCAGCCGTCCGAGGCGGCCCGCAGGCTTATTTCAGTTCTGTTCCGCCACGCTGGACTTCCCCTGGCGCGTCTCGATCTCGCTGATCAGGCGCTTGGCCAGGGCTGGATAGTTCTCGTCGAAATGATGCCCGCCAGGCAGCTTCAGGCGTTCACCGACTGCGGTCTTGTCGGTGCACCCACTTTCATCGGTCTCCTCGACACCATAGACGCACACCACCTTGGGCGCTGGCAGCTTGGCCATTTCCGGGCCGGTCGGGGCTTCCTGACCTTCCTTGCCCAACCAGCCCTCGACCTCGATCTCGAAGCTGCCGCTGCGGGCAAACGCCAGCAAGATCACGGCATCGATCCGCTGTTTGTCTTCATCCGGCAGGCGGTTGTAGATCGCCGGCAGCACGTCGGCGCCGAAGGAGTAGCCGGTGAGCACGAAGCGCTTGGTGCCCCATTTCTGGCGATAGTGTTGCATCAGCTCAGAGAGGTCGGCGGCGCTCTGTTCCGGCGTCTTGTGCTGCCAGTAGTAGCGCAGCGTATCGATCCCTACGACCGGATAACCGAGCTTGGCCATTTCGCCGGCGACGTCGCGGTCCAGGTCACGCCAGCCGCCATCCCCGGAGAGGAACAGGGTGACGGTGTCGGTGGTCTGCCCGGCGGGGACCTCAACTACCGGAATGCTCAGTGCATTGCCGTCCTTGCCGATCAGGGCCTGGGTCAGTTGAGCTTTGAGCACCTGGGGCAGGTGAATGTCGTAGTCGGAGATGCTCGTCTCGGCGTTCGCCTGGTCGCGCACGAATGCGGCACTGGCATCGTCGGGGTTGTCATTCCACGCTACGTTCCAATGGCCGTGGGCGGCGGATTTGGGCAGGGGCTGGCAACCGGGCTGTTCGAGGGTGAAGTCCACGGAGATGGCGCGGGCCTTGTCATCGCTCTGGGTGGCCAGCCATCGCCAGGCCTGCGCAGCGCCAGGGCCGATTCCAGCCACCAAGTTCGGCGGTGCGGCCAGCTCGCCCATGGCCTGGTCGAGTGCGCGCTGCTGCTTGACGCAGTCGCCAGGCGGCAGAAGCACCTGGACCAGCTGGGCCTCGCCGGCCTGGCTCAGGTCCAGCAATTGTTTGTCGCTGAGCGCCTGGTCCTGGGGCACGGCAATGGCCACGTGGGCCTTGGCGTGTACGCCTGGTATGGCGCGGACCAGGCTGCTGCCATCGCCCAGGGTCAGGTGTTCCAGGCGGGCCTCGGGCGCTGGGCGGGTCCACAGCCAGAAGGCCGCGGCACCGGCCAGCAAGGCCAGGAGCAGGGCGCCGGTCAGGTAAAGCCAATAGCGTCGGATCATCAACGTTTCACCAATCCAGTCAAGCCGCCTGCGATCAGGGCGGCGGTATCGGCCAATGCCACCAACGGGTCGAGCCCGGCCGGCACAGCCATGTAGCGGGGTTCCCAATCCGGTTGGAACTTGTCCTTGAAGCGACGTAGCCCCTGGAAGTTGTACAGCTGCTCGCCGCGCTGGAACACCATCGAACCCAGGCGTTGGGTCAGGGGGGCGCCACGTCGGGGCTGAAGGCCGGAGAGCGGGACCATCCCGAGGCTGAAGCGAGCGTAGTCGTGGTTTTTGTAGTGCAGGATCAAACCGATCATCATGAATTCCATGGTCAGCTTGGGGGCTTGCGGATGGGCACGCATCAGGTCCAGGCTCGCCAGCTCTTTGCTCTGGGTTTCGAGCAGGTTGGCAAAGGCCACCGGTAGGCCTTGAAAGCGGATCAACGCGATACGGAAATGCTGCAGGTACTCGGGGCTGAAGCGACCGAGGGAAAAGCCTTTTTCACGTACGTTCTTGCCACCGAGCCAGGCGTCGGAAATTGCCTTGAGTGCCTCGAGCGGGGCATCGCCTGGCTCATGGATCTCCAGCGTCAGCCCGTCACGGCCGCCGCGGTTCCAGGTATAGCGCAGGTCTTTCATCTCCTTGCCCTTGGCTTCGAGGTCAAAACGGCGCAGATCGACCCGCGCTTCTTCGCCGAGCTTGAGTGCCGTCAGGCCGATATCCATGTAGAACGGCAGATTCTCCGCGCGGACTTGATAGAACACTGGGCGGGCGTGGTGCAGATCGCAGAGGTCACGGAATTGCCAGATCATCTCGGCGCGCTCCTGGGCGGGGCCGATCGGGTCGTACAGGGCGACCAGGCTGCGGCCGCGACGGGCATACATAAGGAAGGCCTTGTGGTTGGGGTGGAACAGCAAGGCTTTGTCGCCGGTGAGTGCCAGGCCACCGTCGGGTTGGTCGGAGGCCATCAGAATGCCCTTGGCCTGTTGCAGTTCCTCATCGTTGGGCAAGTGAATCACGGGCCGTGCAGTGCGCAGCAGCCAAGTCAGCGCGACGACCACTAACAGCACTGCACTGCCCATGGCGGCGCGCAGGCCACGTGGTGCGTCGGCATCGAGGGTGAACTGCCACCACAGTTCGTGGCTGTAGGGCACATCCTGGTAGGCGAACAGCAGCAGCCAGACCGAGGCGCCGACCACACAAACGCTTGCCACCAGGTACACCGGCGAGAAGGGCAGCTCCAGCAACCGGCTTGGGCGATAGAACGAGCGACGGAACAAGGTCAGCAGCGCCACTGTGAAGATCAGCACGCTGGCCTCTTCCCAATCGAAGCCCTTGAGCAACGACAGCAGTGCGCCTACCAGCAGCAGGACGGTGGTCAGCAGCCAGGCGGCCGACAGTCGCCGGCGTAACCCTTGAGCCAGCAGCAGGCACAGCACCCCGATGAGGCTCGCGCCAAAATGCGAAGCGTCGATCAGGCGATGGGGCACCAGAAAGCCCATGTGCTCAAGGCGCGTGTCGATCTCGGGCGTGGCCCCGGAGAACAACAGCACGACGCCTGACAGAAACACCAGGATTGCCAGCACCGGCGCTGCAAGCCCGGCGGCTGCATTGATCGCTTGGCGGGCGAACAGTAGACGGCGGGCTTCGCTCGCCAACAGCAGCACACAGGCCACTAGCAAAGGCAGGACCACATAGATCAGGCGATACAACAGTAAGGCAGCTGCCAGTGGCGCGGCGCCCAGCTGATTGGCGAAGGCGGCCAGGAGAATGGCTTCGAACACCCCCACGCCACCTGGCACATGGCTGAGTACACCGGCGGCCAGGGCGAGCAGGTAGACCAGGACGAAGGCGCCGAAAGGCGGAGCTTCGGGTAGCAGCAGGTAAAGCACGGTAGCGGCGGCGACGACGTCTAGGGCGGTGATCAACAACTGCAGGGCGGCCAAGCGGGCGCCTGGTAGTCGCAGGGTGCGCCGTCCAAACTGCACCACCAGGCTATCGGCCAGCGGTTGCTCGTCCAGGCGGCGGCGATAGAGGCCGATTACCAATACGGCCGTCAGCGCCAGCACTGCCACGGCGATACTGGCCAGCAATGGGGCAGGCAGGCGCAGGGCGGTGGCGGCACCTTGCAGGTTGCTCAATGTCGCCAGCGCTGCCAGAGGGGGCAGGGCGCAGCCTAGGGATAGGCTGGCGAACACGGTCATCCGTGCGATTTCAGCGGCGCCTAGCCCATGCCGCGCATACAGGCGATAACGTACCGAGCCACCGGACAGGATCGACAGCCCGACCGCGTTACCAATGGCAAAGGCGCTGAACCCGCCCAGCGCCAATGTGCGGGCCGGTAGCTGCACTGCAGCGTAACGGCTGGCGGACCATTCATAGCCCAGCAAAGTCACAAAGCCCACGACGGTCGCCAGCAAGGCGCCCGCCAAAGATCGTGTCGGCACGCTGAGCATGGCGTCGTGAAGGGCATAAATGTCCAGTTCGCTCAGCAAGTGCCGGCAGGCGATCAAGGCCATGCTGAACAGCAGCAACGTCAAGGCCAGCCCCAAGGGTTGGCGATAACGGCTCAGCCGCTCCAGCCAGGGCAGGCGGCGGGCGGCGTTGGGAAGCGCGGTGGCGAGAGGCTCCTGAGGTTCGGAGTCGTGTGAAATCATGGATAACCTCGGGCCAGGAGCGCGAGGTTGGGCAGAGGTGCGGCCAAGTGAAAGTCCCTTCGGAAAACGTATCCAGATATTACTCCTGCCCGGCCCGCTTTAAGCGGTTTGGCAGGGTTAAAGATAGTTCATCCGGCGAGCCCCACTTGAGGCGAAGTGGGGAAGTATTCACGGGGCCAAAAGCAACAAACCCCGCGCTGCGTTAGCAGGCGGGGTTTGTTCTGACGAATATGGTTGCGGGAGCCGGATTTGAACCGACGACCTTCGGGTTATGAGCCCGACGAGCTACCAGGCTGCTCCATCCCGCGTCAGTGGATGCGCATTCTACGGAATTCCGAGTAGCTGTCAAGCATTACTCTTTGATTTGTCGTAGATTTTTTTTAAGACAAGAAAAAAGGCCACTGTATCGACAGTGGCCTTTTTCTGAATCTGGTTGCGGGAGCCGGATTTGAACCGACGACCTTCGGGTTATGAGCCCGACGAGCTACCAGGCTGCTCCATCCCGCGCCTGTGAGATCGAATTCTACGGAAATCCTCTGCCATGTCAAGCGCTATTTCGGAAAAACCCTTTTTTGTTCAATCTCTTAGCGTTTGAATAAGGGCTGCAGCTCAGCAATGACGGGGCTTGCATCGGATTGGAAGGCTTTCCGACAGGCCGGCTCTGGAACACATGGCGACGCACCGGTAGTATCTGTATGAATTTACAGTGCTGACGGTCATCCATGTCCTTGCGCAAGATCATCCACATCGACTGCGATTGTTTCTATGCCGCAATCGAAATGCGCGACGACCCGCGTTTGGCAGGGCGCCCGATGGCCGTGGGCGGGGCGCCTGAGCAGCGCGGGGTGATCGCGACCTGCAATTATGAGGCGCGTGCCTATGGTGTGCGCTCGGCCATGTCTTCGCGTCATGCGCTCAAGCTCTGTCCAGACCTGTTGATCGTCAAGCCGCGCTTTGAGGCTTATCGCGAGGCCTCTCGGGAAATCCACGCCATTTTTCGTGACTACACCGACTTGATCGAGCCGCTGTCGCTGGACGAGGCCTATCTGGATGTCAGCGACAGCCAATGGTTCGCCGGCAGCGCCACGCGTATTGCTGAAGACATTCGCAAGCGGGTCGCTCGGACGCTGCACATCACGGTTTCGGCTGGCGTGGCGCCGAACAAGTTCTTGGCCAAGATCGCCAGCGACTGGCGCAAGCCCAATGGTTTGTTCGTGATAACCCCCGACCAGGTGGAAGCATTCGTAGCAGCCTTGCCGGTCGCAAGGCTGCACGGCGTGGGCAAGGTCACGGCGGACAAACTGGCACGCCTGGGTATCGAAACGTGTCTGGAGCTGCGCGAGTGGTCGCGCTTGGCTTTGGTGCGGGAGTTCGGCAGTTTTGGTGAGCGGTTATGGGGGCTGGCGCGGGGTATAGATGAACGAATCGTACAAAATGACAGCCGGCGTCAATCTGTAAGTGTCGAAAATACCTACGATACCGACTTGCCGGACCTGGCGAGTTGCCTGCAGAAACTGCCCGAGCTGCTCGAGAGCCTGAACGCGCGCATTGCGCGCATGGATAACAGTTACCGGCCGGACAAACCGTTCGTGAAGGTAAAATTTCACGACTTCAGCCAGACGACCCTAGAACAGGCTGGAGCCGGTCGTGATCTGGAGAGCTACCGACAGTTGCTCAGCCAGGCGTTTGCCCGGGGTGGCAAGCCAGTACGGTTATTAGGCGTGGGAGTTCGATTGCGAGATCTGCGTGGGGCGCATGAGCAGTTGGAGCTCTTCCCGCCGCAGTGAGTGAAGGGGAGGGGCCGCTAGGCAGCCCCGGCGGGTTTACTGTATTCCAGGGTCGGCAACCAGTCGCCCGGTGTCCTTGGTCAGTGCTTGCAGGAAGTCCCGTTGCAGCTCCGGATCATTGCGGGTCAACTCGATCAGGCTTTGCTCCAGCTCGCTGGCTTCTTCTTCCAAGCCCAGCTCCGACAGGCGCTTGACCCGATGCACCCATTGGCCGACATCGTCGCCCTCGAGGTCATCGAAGATCAGCTCGTGGGCTTCGAGCAGCTTGCCACGCAAATTGCTGCTGACCAGCAGGCTGGCATCGCCGCGCACACCATTGTCCTCGTCGGCTACATGCAGGTGCAGGGTGCCGATGTGATTGAGGTTCTGCTCGGAGAACGGGCTGTCGAGCAGGTTCAGGCGAAGTACGCCGTTATGGTCGGTGGTCAGCTCGTGGGTCAGTTTGCCAGCCTTGACTTCGACCAGGCGTTCGCTCCAGGGCAGGCTGGTGTACTCCTCGCGCTTGTCCTTCTGCACTTCGCTGATCCCAGCCAGGTTCTGCTGCGCGCGACCATTGGACGGCACGTTCATGAACGGGTTGAGCCCAGCCAGGCCGTAACTGAGCCAATCGTGAGTGATGCTTTCCGGTAGATTGCCCAGGGCGAACACGTTGACCACGTTGGCGCCGACACCGGCCACCACGGCAACCGCGCCCAGGGGGATCTCATAGATCTCTCGCCAGGGTTGGTAAGGCGTGTAGCGGTCGTAACGGCGAGTGACTTCGAACTCGGTAACTTCGAAGCGCTTCTGTTCATGAATACGTACGCGCCGCTGGGGAAGCTCCATCACCTTGGGCTCGCCCACGTCGATTTGCAGGGTATGTTCGAGCAGCTTGCGCTCGGCGCGCTCCTCATGCTCGCTGCGTTGGGACATCTGGTTGGCGCAGCCGCTGACGAGCAGGGCGCCGCACAGTGCGGCGCCCCCCAGGGTAAAGGTGCTTCTGGACATGATCACTCGTGCGGTGGGCTATCAGCGACGGATGCGGGCTTGCAGGAAGGTCAGCACTTCGTTGAGCGGCAGAGGCTGGGCTTCTTGCTCGGTACGGTGCTTGTACTCCAGGTTGCCCTCGGCCAGGCCGCGGTCGCTGACCACGATGCGGTGAGGGATGCCGATCAGTTCCATGTCAGCGAACTTGATGCCGGGGCTGGTCTTCTTGTCGCGATCGTCCAGCAGCACTTCGAAACCGGCGGCAGTCAGTTCAGCGTACAGCTTGTCGGTCGCTTCGCGAACGGCGTCGGTTTCATAACGCAGCGGTACCAGGGCGATCTGGAAGGGCGCCAGGGCATCGTTCCAGATGATGCCCTTGTCGTCATAGCTCTGCTCGATAGCGGCGGCGACCACGCGGGAGACGCCGATGCCGTAGCAGCCCATGGACAAGGTTACCGGTTTGCCGCTCTCGCCCAGTACCTGGCACTTGAGCGCCTCGCTGTACTTGGTGCCGAGCTGGAAGATGTGGCCGACTTCGATCCCGCGCTTGATGACCAGGGTGCCCTGGCCGTCCGGGCTTGGGTCGCCCTCGACCACGTTGCGCAGGTCGGCGACCTGAGGAACCGGCAAGTCACGTTCCCAGTTGACGCCGAAGTAATGTTTGTCGTCGATGTTGGCGCCGATGCCGAAGTCGCTCATCAGGGCGACCGAGCGGTCGATGATGCATTCGAGCGGCAGGTTCAGCGGGCCCAGGGAGCCTGCGCCAGCACCGATGGCGGCGCGCAGCTCAGCGTCGGTTGCCATGACCAGTGGGTCGGCGACCTGCTCGAGCTTGGCGGCCTTGATTTCGTTCAGCTCATGGTCGCCACGGACCACCAGGGCGATCAGCTTGCCTTCTTCGGCGCCGCGCACGATCAGGGTCTTGACGGTCTTTTCGATCGGCAGGCCGTAGTTCTCGACCAGTTGAGCGATGGTCTTGGCATTCGGGGTGTCTACCAGGCGCAGCTCCTCAGTGGGGGCTGGACGCACGGTTTCGCGTGGAATGGCCTCGGCCTTCTCGATGTTGGCGGCGTAGTCGGAGCTGTCGCTGAAAATCACGTCGTCTTCGCCGGATTCGGCCAAAACGTGGAATTCATGGGAGTAGCTGCCACCGATGGAACCGGTATCTGCCTGCACCGGACGGAAGTCCAGGCCCAGGCGGGTAAAGATGTTGGTGTACGCCTGGTGCATGCGGTCGTAGGTTTCCTGCAGGGAAGCCTGGTCGGCATGGAAGGAGTAGGCGTCCTTCATGATGAACTCGCGACCGCGCATCAGGCCGAAGCGCGGACGGATCTCGTCACGGAACTTGGTCTGGATCTGGTACATGTTCAGCGGCAGCTGTTTATAGCTGGACAGCTCGTTGCGTGCCAGGTCGGTGATGACTTCTTCGTGAGTCGGGCCAACGCAGAAGTCGCGGTCATGGCGGTCCTTCAGGCGCAGCAGCTCAGGGCCGTATTGCTCCCAGCGGCCGGATTCCTGCCACAGCTCCGCGGGCTGGATGCTTGGCATCAGCACTTCCAGGGCGCCAGCGGCGTTCATTTCCTCGCGGACCACGGCTTCGACCTTGCGCATCACCCGCAGGCCCATCGGCAGCCAGGTGTACAGGCCGGAGGCCAGCTTGCGGATCATGCCGGCGCGCAGCATGAGCTGGTGGCTGATGACCACTGCATCGGCAGGGGTTTCTTTCTGGGTGGCGAGCAAATATTGACTGGTACGCATGGTGGGCCGTGTCGATTGCCTAAGACGTTGAAATGACCCCGCATTGTACGGGGGCGGAGCGAAGGCGTACAGGATGCCCCAGGGCGGGGCGCTTGTCAGCCAAGAAAAAGCCCGGCGTGATCGCCGGGCTTTTTCGGTGCGGGGCAATTGCAAGCCAGGGGCTTACAGGATGCTCAGCGGGTACTCGACGATCAGGCGCAGTTCGTCGATCGACGGGGAACCGTAGTAGACGCCGTCGGCGGAACGGTAGGTGGCCTGGCGTACGCGGAAGCTCAGGTCCTTGGCAGGGCCTTCTTGCAGCACGTACTTGATATCGATGTCGCGTTCCCATTCCTTGCCGCTGTTGGTGCCCTCAACGTTGGCGCCGGTACCTTTCACGTAGCGGGTCATGAAGGTCAGGCCTGGAATGCCGTACTCGGCGAAGTTCAGGTCGTAGCGAGCCTGCCAGGACTTCTCGTCTTCGGCGTTGAAGTCGGAGCGGGCCACGGAGTTGGCCAGGAAGATGGAGCCACCGCCATCCACGCCGTAGGCGTAGTCACCGTCGCCGGACACCTTCTGGTAGGCCAGGGTGAAGGTGTGAGCGCCAATGTTGTAGGCGCCCGACAGGCTGAATGCGCGGTTGTCGAGCTTGTCATCATCGAAGGCGCGGGCGCGGTCGCCATCGCTCTTGGTGTCATAGATGTTGAAGTCGAAGACCAGGCCTTGCTTGTCGGAGATTGGCAGTGCCCAGTTGACGTTGGCGTAGTATTTGCGCCAGTAGTCTTCGACTTTCGAGTAGTACAGGCTAGTGCTAACGTTGTCGGTGAGGGCGTAGGTGCCACCGATGACGTTAGCTTCGGTCAGGCCTGGATTCTTAAGGCCGGTCTCGCTGTTGCGACCGTTGATGCTGTCCTTGTAAGTCTGTGCCTGGGCATTGAGGCGGGTGAAGTGGCCGGCATTCAGCTCGAGACCTTCAATCTCCTTGCTGGTCAGCAGGAAGCCTTCGGCAACTTCTGGCAGCAGGCGGCTGTCGTCGGTTGCGAATACGGGCATTGCGGTGAATTGGCCGCCATATTTCAGAACGGTGTCGGAGATACGTACTTTGACCGCGCCATGAGCCTCGGAGTAGTCGTCGTCTGCGCGGCCATCATCGCCGACAGGAAGGACTCCAGTACCAGCTCGGCCACGGCCGCTGTCAAGCTTGAGACCCAGCATGCCGATGGCGTCGACGCCGACACCGACGGTGCCTTGGGTGAAACCGGATTCGAATGTGCCGAGGAAGCCCAGGCCGGTTTCTTCAACTCGGCTCTGTGCGCCGTTGGGCACGTTGCGGAAGTCACGGCTGAAATACAGCATACGGGTCTTGACGTTCAGCTGGCTGTCTTCAATGAAACCCTTGGATTCGTCCTGCGAAGAGGCCACTGCCAACTGCGAGGTCCCTGCCGCAACGGCCAGGGCGATCATGCTCCACTTCATCACGCGCATCGTGATTTGCTCCTTTGGTTTTTAGGAAGTACCGCTTCACCCTGCTCTTTTAGTTATAGGGCGAGCTCTTTCTTGTTATGTCGGCGAAAATGTATATCACGCTGACTATTCTTGGCGACACTGAAAAAACAACCTTTAGGGAACTTTTTCAACATGTCGCGTTTGGCTATTTCCATGTCGCAAATTACGCCCAGTTTCGGGGCGTATAACGCCAGCGCTGTAACAATTCTGTAAACACACCTGGCTGGTGGAACAACCTGGGTATCCCTGCCGCTTTTTTTATTGTCTCGTGCACCGAGGTGCCTCGTGACTTGGTCGGATGGGAATGCAACAAGCGTGCTCAAAATCACGATTTGTTCATGAATTTTTCACAGTCCCTCTGGCAGGGATGGCAAAGGTCCATAAATACGGGGCGAAAAGCGTCTGATGGTGTGCCAAATCGCGGCCACGCTCGTGGGCGAAAAGCTACCTTAAAAGTCAACGTGTTACCGAAAACTGTTAAGCCGCGCACAAAGCAGTGGGGTGTGTTGCGCTGTCGGCTCCTTTTTGGTGCGAAAAGTAGCGCAGTGTTACCGGGTTGTGCGTACAAGTGTGCTGCTCGCCGAAAAAGACAGCCCTTGCGGTGGCATTTCATGCTGGCGCTGTTGAAGCAAGGTATCCTTCGCTCATCTCGCCCGCGCTCTGGCCGGGCCGTTTCGTCTTGAGGAGATATTGCCGTGTTCGTTCTGGATTCGCGTTTGCAGCAGGATTCCCTGGTGTTGGGAGATTTTCCATTGAGTCGCTTGTTGCTGAGCAAGGATGCCAATTACCCCTGGTTTATCCTGGTGCCGCGGCGCGCCGATATCAGCGAACTGTTTCAGTTGAACGAAGCCGACCAGCAGCAGCTCTGGAAGGAAACCACTTACCTGGCCGAAACACTCAAGGACAGCTTCGCTGCCGACAAGCTCAACGTCGCGACTTTGGGCAATGTGGTGAGCCAACTGCACATGCACGTGATCGTGCGCCGACGCGACGACGCGGCCTGGCCCGCGCCAGTGTGGGGGCGGGTGCCTGCTACCGAGTACACCGCCGACCAGATCGACTCGATCCGTCAGCGTTTGCGGATGGTGTTGAACGATGACTTCCGGGAGGTTTAAGGCTATGTCGTTGGAATCCCGAGTCATCGAGCTGGAAAGCCGTCAGGCGTTTCAGGACGACACCATTCAGGCGCTGAATGATGTGCTGGTCGAGCAGGGGCGGGTGATCGAGCGCCTGCAGCTGCAGATGGCCGAATTGATCAAGCGTTACGAGGAAGTGGTGGGGCAGTACGGTGGCGAGGGGGAGCAGGCGCCGCCGCCTCATTATTAAGGAGGGTGACCCTGGCGCGGAGGGATCCGCTGCGCCAGGGTCTGTCGGTCAGCGGCGGGAAACCGCGACCACGTCTTCAGCCTGCAGGCCTTTGTCGCGGTGCATCACCGAAAACTCAACGCGCTGGCCTTCGACCAGAACGCGGTGGCCCTCGCCACGGATCGCGCGGAAATGCACGAAAATGTCGTCGCCCGAATCGCGGGAGATAAAGCCGAAGCCCTTGGAGGTGTTGAACCACTTCACCGTGCCGGTATCACGTTTGCCCGCATCTTGTGAGGTGCCTTGGTTAGCGCGTGGCTTCTTGAAGCTGCGGGCGAAGCCTGTGCCAAGGTGCAAGGCTACGGCCAGGGTAGCGCAGAGCAGGGCTGGCAGGTCGCCCAGTTCCGGGCGTGCCAGCAGGGTGATGGTCTGCAGGATCACCGCCAGCACCAACAAGGCGCACGCCAGCGATTGCAGTTGCTGGCGGGCGCCTTTGTAGTAGAGCGGCAGTGCAGGCGCCAACAGCAGGTTGAGCAGGCCGAGCAATGCCAGGTAGACGGCTTCAGGTTGCTCTAGGAACGGGGTTGCATCGGTTTTCAGGCTGGGTATGAGCGACAGCAGCAAAGCTGCTACGCCCGTCACCAGATGGACGATCTTGAACATTTGAGTGGGCTCACATTGATAAGGCCGATCACAGGAAGAGCTGGACGTGCGGTGCGCAGATACAAGGCGCGATCACGCAACTGGCCAGCCTATGCACCCGGCAATGACTGTCCGCACGGGTGGCACGGTGCCTATTTAACAGCAAAGGCAGGGGGTTCTCAAACCGTGAGGCGACGGCTTGTCCTGTGTCACGGGCAGGAGCGGGAGGGTCTGATACAGTTTGGGGTGCCCGCTTGATGACCAAGCCTTATGGAAAGGGGAGCTTCATGGCAATCGATATCGGTATCAATGAAGAAGATCGCAAGTCCATCGTCGATGGGCTTTCCCGCCTGTTGTCGGATACTTACGTGCTGTATCTGAAAACCCATAACTTTCACTGGAACGTCACCGGCCCTGCGTTCCGCACCCTGCACCTGATGTTCGAAGAGCAGTACAACGAGCTGGCCCTGGCGGTCGACTCGATCGCCGAGCGCATTCGGGCGTTGGGCTTCCCGGCGCCAGGTTCCTATGCCTTCTATGCGCGTCACTCGTCAATCAAGGAAGAAGAGGGCGTACCGCCTGCCGAAGAGATGATCCGCCAGCTTGTTCAGGGGCAGGAGGCGGTGGTGCGCACGGCGCGTAGCATCTTCCCGGTCGTCGACAAGGTCAGCGATGAGCCGACCGCCGACCTGCTGACCCAGCGCATGCAGATCCATGAAAAAACCGCCTGGATGCTGCGGGTATTGCTCGAGGAAAAGTGATCGTTCGTTTGTAGGCTCCATCGACCCGACCCTGCCCAGGGTCGGGTCTTTCGTTTCGCCCGGAAGGTTTTGCCACTGCTTTGAAGGCCCTGACAGCGCTTTATTGATCTGCCCGGTCGTGCATGGGCGCGAGGGGATTTTTCCAGACAATGGAGTGGTGTGGTGGAAGTGATGCAACAAGGCAGGCGAGGCGCTTGCCAGGGAAAATGGCCGGGCAAGCAGTGCATTGACCCTTTTCGGGCAGATTTCGACATGATGCAGGTTCGGCCGGTCTCCCGGTCGGTCCGGCTCAATGGCTTTGCCACCTGCCTGCGGCTTGAGGTGGTCTACTGGCGTATTCTCGAACGCATCGCCCAGGCCAACCAATGCACGGTAAGCGCCGTGCTGTCCTACGTGGATCGGGAGGTCCACTTGCGTCACGGTGGGGTTCGCAACTTCAGTGGGCTGATTCGGGTGATCTGCGTGGCCTGGCTGCTCGATCCGCCCTGAGTACGCTGATCGCCGGGCGGGCTGCGCAGCTCTCCTTAACCATATATAATCCCGCTTTTTACTGCCCCGGCAGCGTTGTGGTTGACGAGAGACACCCCCATGCCCCTTTATGACTATCAATGTGCGTCCTGCGATCACCGGATGGAGGTGTTGCAGAAGATCAGCGCCGCACCACTGACCGACTGCCCGGCGTGCCAGGCTCCAGCCCTGAAAAAGCTGCTGTCGGTACCCGGCTTCCGCCTGAGCGGCAACGGCTGGTACGAGACCGATTTCAAGACCGGGGCGAAGAAGAACCTGGCAGGCGGCGACAAGGCCGACTGAGTTGAATTGCAGTGACTGGTCTTGCAGTATTAGCCCCTTGGGCGGCCAAGACCTCCACCGAATACACGAATCACGAGAAGCGAAACCACCATCATGATGCGCAGCCATTATTGCGGCCAACTGAACGAGAGCCTGGACGGCCAGGAAGTCACCCTTTGCGGCTGGGTCCATCGTCGCCGCGACCACGGCGGGGTGATCTTCCTCGATATCCGTGACCGCGAAGGCATGGCCCAGGTCGTCTTCGACCCGGATCGCGCCGAGACTTTCGCCGCTGCCGACCGCGTGCGTAGCGAGTATGTCGTACAGATCACCGGCAAGGTGCGTCTGCGCCCGGCTGGCGCGGTCAACCCGAACATGGCGTCCGGCGGTATCGAAGTGCTGGGCTATGAGCTCAAGGTGCTCAACGAGGCGGAAACCCCACCCTTCCCGCTGAACGAATATTCCGATGTAGGCGAGGAAACCCGCCTGCGCTACCGCTTCATCGACCTGCGTCGCCCGGAAATGGCCGACAAGCTGCGTCTGCGCTCGCGCATCACCAGCAGCATCCGTCGCTACCTGGATGAGAACGGTTTCCTCGACGTCGAGACGCCGATCCTGACCCGCGCCACACCGGAAGGCGCGCGCGACTACTTGGTCCCGAGCCGTACCCACGCTGGCAGCTTCTTCGCCCTGCCGCAGTCGCCGCAGCTGTTCAAGCAGTTGCTGATGGTCGCCGGCTTCGATCGCTACTACCAGATCGCCAAGTGCTTCCGTGACGAGGACCTGCGTGCCGACCGTCAGCCGGAATTCACCCAGATCGACATCGAGACCAGCTTCCTCGACGAAGCCGAGATCATGGGCCTGACCGAAGGCATGATCCGCAAGCTGTTCAAGGAAGTCCTGGATCTTGAGTTCGGCGAATTCCCGCACATGACCTACGAAGAGGCCATGCGTCGCTACGGTTCCGACAAGCCTGACCTGCGTATTCCGCTGGAACTGGTCGATGTCGCCGACCAGCTCAAGGACGTGGACTTCAAGGTCTTTGCAGGCCCGGCCAACGATCCGAAGTGCCGCGTCACCGCTCTGCGTCTGCCGGGCGGGGCCAGCATGCCGCGCAGCCGCATCGACGAATACACCAAGTTCGTCGGCATCTACGGCGCCAAGGGCCTGGCCTACATCAAGGTCAACGAGCGCGCCAAGGGCGTCGAGGGCCTGCAGTCGCCGATCGTCAAGAACATCCCAGAGGCCAACCTGAACGTGATCCTTGATCGCGTGGGCGCCGTCGACGGTGACATCGTGTTCTTCGGCGCCGACAAGGCCAAGATCGTCAGCGAAGCCTTGGGCGCGCTGCGTATCCGCCTGGGCCACGACTTCGAGCTGCTGACCTGCGAGTGGGCACCGATGTGGGTCGTCGACTTCCCGATGTTCGAAGAAAACGACGATGGTAGCTTCAGCGCGTTGCACCACCCGTTCACCGCGCCCAAGTGCTCGCCTGAAGAACTCGAGGCCAACCCGGGCGCTGCGCTGTCGCGTGCTTATGACATGGTGCTCAACGGCACTGAGCTCGGTGGCGGCTCGATCCGTATCCACCGTAAGGAAATGCAACAGGCGGTCTTCCGTCTGCTGGGCATCGGTGCCGAAGAGCAGCAGGAGAAGTTCGGCTTCCTGCTCGACGCCCTGAAGTTCGGTGCGCCACCTCATGGTGGCCTGGCCTTCGGCCTGGACCGCCTGGTCATGCTGATGACCGGCGCCCAGTCGATCCGTGAAGTGATCGCGTTCCCGAAAACCCAGAGCGCCGCGTGCGTCATGACCCAGGCTCCAGGTCTGGTGGATGCCAAGGCCCTGCGCGAGCTGCACATCCGTCTGCGTGAGCAGACCAAGGTCGAGTAATCGACCCAGGGCGCTTCCCTGGCGGAAGCGCCCACGCGCTTTGGCGCAGTTTTCTCGCGTTCCGCCCTTCGGGGCGGAACCTGTTTCTGTTTCAAGGATTCGGAGTCGTTATGGCTGGTCATTCCAAGTGGGCAAACATCAAGCACCGCAAAGAGCGCCAGGATGCCAAGAGAGGCAAGATCTTCACCAAGTGGATCCGCGAACTGACTGTCGCTGCCAAGCAGGGTGGGCCTGACCCGGCTTCCAACCCGCGTTTGCGCCTGGCCCTGGACAAGGCCCTGGGTGCCAACATGAGCCGCGACATTATCGACCGGGCCGTGGCGCGTGGTGCGGGCACCAACGAAAGCGACAACGTCGAAGAGCTGAGCTACGAAGGCTACGGTCCTGGTGGCGTGGCGATCATGGTCGAGGCCATGACCGATAACCGCAACCGCACCGCAGCGGCTGTGCGTCATGCATTCACCAAGTGTGGCGGCAACCTCGGTACCGACGGCTCCGTCGCCTATCTGTTCGAGCGCAAGGGGCAGATCAGCTTTGCTCCGGGCCTGGACGAAGACACCCTCATGGAAGCCGCCATGGAAGCGGATGCCGACGATGTGGTCGCCAATGACGACGGCTCCTTCGATGTATTCACTTCGTTCAACAGCTTCTATGCCGTACGTAACGCCTTGGAAGAGGCCGGCTTCAAGGCCGCCGACGCCGAGATCGTGATGCAGCCGACCACCAGCGCCGAGCTGGATCAGGAGGGAGCGGAGAAAGTGCTCAAGCTGATCGACATGCTCGAAGATCTGGACGATGTGCAAAACGTCTACTCCAACGCCGAAATTTCCGACGAGATCATGGAGAAGCTCGGCTAAGGTGTTCGGGCGCCCCCTACCAGCTCTGTAAGCTTGTCAGCGCCTGTACGGGCTTTGTAGGTAAACCCGCTCTCACAGGCATGGCGCCGCAATCGAAACCGGTGCCATGTCTGTGGGGCGGGTTTGCCCGCGAAAGGGCCGATGCAGTTCGCAAACATGCCTCCTTTCAATGACAGGCCCTATGACTCTGATTCTTGGTATCGACCCCGGTTCGCGCATCACAGGTTTCGGTGTGGTGCGTCAGACGGCTCGCGGCTGCGAGTACGTGGCGTCTGGTTGTATTCGCACAGGCAGTGGCGAATTGCACGAGCGGCTGCAGGTCGTGTTCCGTGGGGTGAGTGAGATCATTCGCCAGCACGGGCCGGTGACCATGGGCATCGAGCGGGTATTCATGGCGCGCAACGCCGATTCGGCTCTCAAGCTTGGGCAGGCTCGGGGCGCGGCGATCGTCGCGGCCGCCGAGGCGGGTCTTGAGATTGCCGAATACAGTGCCAGCCAGGTCAAGCAGGCCGTGGCCGGCACCGGTGGCGCCAACAAGGAACAGGTGATGTTGATGGTCATGCACCTGTTGAAGTTGACGCAAAAGCCCCAGGTGGATGCCTCCGACGCCCTGGCCATCGCGCTGTGCCATGCTCACACTCGGTCCAGCCTCATCCCGCATGGATTGGCCACAGCCCGGCGACGCGGTGGACGCTTGCGTCTGTAGCCGCTTCATGCGCTGATACATATTTTGTGTGGGGGGAACAGTCTCCCACTGCATTTGCTGATAGGGTGGACCGGTTTCTGGCCGGCACCCGAAGGAAAGGATCGGAACGTGATTGGACGTTTGCGCGGCACTCTGGCGGAAAAACAGCCGCCGCACCTGATAGTCGATGTCAATGGCCTGGGCTATGAGCTGGAGGTGCCAATGACTACCTTGTACCGGTTGCCGAAAATCGGTGAGCCGGTCACGTTGCACACCCATCTGGTGGTGCGTGAGGATGCCCATCTGCTCTATGGCTTTGCCGAAAAGCGCGAGCGTGAACTGTTTCGCGAGCTCATCCGCCTCAATGGCGTCGGGCCGAAGCTCGCCCTGGCGCTGATGTCGGGCCTTGAAGTCGATGAGTTGGTGCGCTGTGTGCAGGCTCAGGACGCCTCGGCGCTGGTGCGTGTGCCCGGGGTGGGCAAGAAGACCGCCGAACGCCTGCTGGTGGAGCTCAAGGATCGCTTCAAAGCGTGGGAAACCTCTCCTGCAATGTTCACCCTTGTCTCTGATGGCCCAATGCCCGTCAGCACTGCCTCCAATGCGGAGGCCGATGCGGTCAGCGCCCTGATTTCCCTGGGCTACAAGCCCCAGGAAGCCAGCAAGGCAGTCGCGGCCATCGAGGGCAAGAGCGGTCTGAGCAGCGAGGAGCTGATTCGCCGTAGCCTTAAAGGAATGATCGCCAAGTGATCGAAACCGACCGACTGATCGCCGCCAATGGCCGCGATCGAGAAGAAATCCAGGATCGCGCTATCCGCCCTCTGAGCCTGGATGAGTACATCGGCCAGCCGGTGGTGCGCGAGCAGATGGCGTTGTTCATCCAGGCGGCGCGCGGTCGCAACGAATCCCTCGACCACACTTTGATTTTCGGCCCGCCGGGCCTGGGCAAGACCACCCTTGCCAACATCATCGCCCAGGAAATGGGCGTGTCGGTCAAGAGTACATCGGGGCCCATCCTCGAGCGTCCAGGTGACCTGGCCGCGATGTTGACCAACCTGGAGCCCCATGACGTGCTGTTCATCGACGAGATCCATCGGCTGTCGCCGGTCGTCGAGGAGGTGCTCTATCCAGCGATGGAGGACTTTCAGCTGGACATCATGATCGGCGAGGGCCCGGCGGCGCGTTCGATCAAGCTCGATCTGCCACCGTTCACTCTGGTCGGCGCTACAACCCGTGCTGGCATGCTGACCAACCCGCTGCGCGACCGCTTCGGCATCGTCCAGCGCCTTGAGTTCTACAGCAACAAGGATCTGGCGACCATCGTCAGCCGCTCGGCCAACATCCTCGGGTTGTCCATCGAGGACCAGGGGGCCTACGAGATCGCCCGTCGTGCCCGCGGCACGCCGCGTATCGCCAACCGCTTGCTGCGACGCGTGCGCGATTATGCCGAGGTTCGTGGCAAAGGGCAGATCACCAAGGCCGTGGCGGACATGGCACTGAACCTGCTGGATGTCGACGAGCGTGGCTTCGACCATTCCGATCGCCGTTTGCTGCTGACCATGATCGAGAAGTTCGACGGTGGTCCAGTGGGGGTCGACAACCTGGCCGCGGCGATCAGCGAGGAGCGTCACACCATCGAGGACGTGCTCGAGCCGTACCTGATCCAGCAGGGTTACATCATGCGCACGCCGCGCGGGCGGGTGGTCACTCGGCATGCCTACTTGCATTTTGGCCTGAACATTCCAGGGCGCTTCGCCGAAGGCGGAGAGTTCTCCGATCCCGATGAATGACAGATCGAATCATGGTTTTCGTGGTCCTACCGCTGGCACGCGCTTGGCGCACTGGCAATAAGACATTATCCATGCAAAAACAGTTGCCGGGGCGGATTGGCAAGCTGAGGAGTAAGCACTAGAGTATGCGCGCGCAAAATGGCCTGGAACCGTTCGCTCACCGCTGTCGCGTCTATTACGAGGACACCGACGCCGGTGGCGTGGTGTATTACGTCAACTATTTGAAATTCATGGAGCGGGCGCGTACCGAGCGGCTGCGGCACCTGGGGTTTTCCCAGTCCGAGCTTGCCGGCCAGAACCTGTTGTTCGTAGTTCACTCCAGCGAAGCGCGTTACCACGCGCCGGCGCGGTTGGACGACGAATTGCGGGTGACCGCGCAAGTGCTTGAATTGAACCGCGCCAGCCTGCGCTTCGTGCAGCAGGTCTGGCGGGAAAAGGATGAAACACTGCTCTGCGAAGGGCAGTTCCTGGTGGCCGCCGTGCGCGCCGACACTTTCAAACCCCGGGCCATTCCCCCAGAACTGCGCGACGCCTTCCTGGCGGACGGCACGGGTACTCAATCGAATGCAGGAGAATAAGCGTGGAAGCTAACGTCGTCGACCATACCTCCATGTGGAGTCTGGTCAGCAATGCCAGTGTAGTGGTACAGCTGGTCATGCTGACCCTGGTGGCCGCTTCGGTCACTTCATGGATCATGATCTTCCAGCGCAGCACCATGCTGCGCGCCGGTCGTCGTGCGCTCGATGCCTTCGAGGAGCGCTTCTGGTCGGGTATCGACCTGTCCAAGCTGTATCGTCAGGCAGGCAGCAATCCGGACCCGGACTCGGGCGTGGAGCAGGTGTTCCGTGCCGGATTCAAAGAGTTCTCGCGCCTGCGCCAGCAGCCGGGTGTCGACCCGGATGCGGTCATGGAGGGCGTCGGGCGTGCCATGCGCGTGGCCATCTCCCGTGAGGAAGAAAAGCTCGAGCAGAGCTTGCCATTCCTTGCCACTGTCGGCTCCACCAGCCCGTACATCGGCCTGTTCGGAACCGTCTGGGGCATCATGAACTCCTTCCGCGGTTTGGCTTCGGCTCAGCAGGCGACCCTGGCCACAGTGGCTCCGGGCATCGCCGAGGCACTGATCGCCACTGCGATCGGTCTGTTCGCCGCGATCCCGGCGGTCATTGCCTACAACCGTTTCTCCGCCCGCAGCGAAGTGCTGATCGGTCGTTACTACACGTTCGCCGACGAGTTCCAGGCAATCCTGCACCGCAAAGTGCACACCAGCGAAGAGTAATCAGGTAGAAGCCCATGGCCCGAGTTCGCCACAAACGCAAGCCGGTCGCCGAGATGAACGTGGTGCCCTACATCGACGTGATGCTGGTGCTGCTGGTCATCTTCATGGTGACTGCCCCCATGCTCAACCAGGGCGTGAAGGTCGACCTGCCCAAGGTTTCCAGCGAAGCCTTGCCCCAGGACAACAACGTTCAGATCCTGACCATCTCGATCAAGGCCGACAAAACCTACTACTGGAACCTCGGCAGCGAAGTCGATACCGACAAGCAGATGGACAAGGCCATGACCTTGCCCGAAATGACCAGCGCGGTGACCAAGATCATCGCCGCCGGTCGCGACCAGGGCAAGCAGACCCAGGTCTTCATTCGTGGCGACAAGGCCGTCGACTACGGCGCGGTCATGGGTGCCATGGGCGGGTTGCAGAAGGCCGGTGTCGGTAACGTTGGCCTGATTACCGAGGCGCCCTGATGCAACAGCGAGAGCCATCCGCCTCGGAAAGCTACTTCTGGCCCACTGTCTGGGCCATTGGTCTGCACGTTCTGGTGTTCGCGATGCTGTTCGTCAGCTTCGCCATGACGCCTGAGCTGCCGCCGTCCAAGCCGATCGTCCAGGCTACGCTCTATCAGCTCAAATCCAAGAGTCAGGCGACCACCCAGACCAATCAGAAGATTGCCGGGGAAGCGAAGAAAACCGCTTCGCGCCAGACTGAGGTCGAGCAACTGGAGCAGAAGAAGGTCGAGCAGGAAGCTGTGAAGGCCGCGGAACAAAAGAAAGCTGACGCCGCTCAAAAGGCCGAAGAGGCCCGTGAAGCCGCCGAGGCGAAGAAGGCCGAGGAGGCTGCCAAAGCCGCTGAAGCCAAGAAGGCTGCCGAGGCCAAGAAAGCCGAGGAGGCGAAGAAGGCCGCTGAGAAGCAGCAGGCTGATATCGCCAAGAAGAAGGCCGAGGAAGAGGCCAAGAAGAAAGCCGAGGAAGAAGCCAAGAAACAGGCTGCCGAGGAGGCTAAAAAGAAAGCCGCCGAAGAGGCCAAGAAGAAAGCAGCCGAGGACGCCAAGAAGAAAGCGGCGGCCGAGGAAGCGAAGAAGAAGGCAGCCGAAGACGCCAAGAAGAAGGCGGCTGCGGATGCCCAGAAGAAAAAGGCGCAGGAAGCGGCCCGCAAGGCGGCAGAAGACAAGAAAGCCCAGGCCCTGGCCGAGCTGCTGTCTGATACCACCGAGCGGCAGCAGGCCCTGGCCGATGAGCGTGGCGATGAAGTGGCCGGCGATTTCGACGACCTGATTCGCTTGCGAGCAGCCGAAGGGTGGGCGCGTCCGCCGTCCGCACGCAGGGGCATGACGGTAGTCCTGCAGATCAACATGCTGCCCGATGGCACCATCACCAACGTCAGCGTGGCGCGCTCCAGTGGCGACGGTCCGTTCGACAGCTCGGCGGTGGCAGCGGTGAAGAACATTGGTCGTCTGACCGAGATGCAGGGCTTGAAGCCGAACGAGTTCAATCCGTACCGTTCATTCAAGATGACATTTACACCTGAGGATCTAGCGTTGTGATTAAACGTCTGAAAGGACTGCTGGTCATGCTCTGCTGCGTGGCAGGTATGGCCGTGGCAGAGGAAAAGAACATCCTGGTCACCAGCGGCAGCGATCGGGCGACTCCGATCGCGGTAGTGCCGTTCGGTTTGCAGGGTGGCAGCGTGTTGCCCGAGGACATGGCCGAGATCATTGGCAATGACCTGCGCAACTCCGGCTACTACTCGCCCATTCCACGGCAGAACATGATCAGCCAGCCGACCCAGGCCAGCGAAGTCATCTTCCGTGACTGGAAAGCCCTGGGGGCCCAATACGTGATGGTTGGCAGCATCGTGCCGTCCGGCGGTCGCCTGCAGGTGCAGTACGCCCTGTTCAACGTCGCCACCGAACAGCAGGTGCTGACCGGCAGCGTTGCTGGTGGCGTCGACCAGCTGCGCGACATGTCGCACTACATCGCCGACCAGTCGTTCGAGAAGCTCACCGGCATCAAGGGTGCATTCTCCACCCGCATGTTGTACGTGACTGCCGAGCGCTTCTCCGCCAACAACACCCGTTACACCTTGCAGCGTTCGGACTATGACGGTGCCCGCGCCGTTACTTTGCTGCAATCGCGTGAGCCGATCCTGTCGCCGCGTTTCGCACCGGACGGCAAGCGTATTGCCTATGTCTCGTTCGAACAGAAGCGTCCGCGCATCTTCGTTCAGCACATCGATACCGGGCGTCGTGAGCAGATCACCAACTTCGAAGGCCTCAACGGCGCTCCGGCCTGGTCGCCAGATGGTTCGCGCCTTGCCTTCGTGTTGTCCAAGGACGGCAACCCGGACATCTACGTGATGAACATGGGCTCGCGCCAGATCAGCCGTGTAACTGCAGGCCCAGGCATCAACACCGAGCCGTTCTGGGGCAAGGATGGCAATACCCTGTACTTCACCTCCGACCGTGGCGGCAAGCCGCAGGTCTACAAGACATCGGTCAGTGGCGGTGGCGCCGAGCGTGTCACGTTCGTGGGTAACTACAATGCCAACCCGAAACTGTCGGCGGACGAAAAGACCCTGGTGATGATCCATCGCCAACAGGGCTTCACCAACTTCAAAGTGGCTGCCCAGGACTTGCAGCGCGGAAGTGTAAAGATTCTGTCGGACACCAGTCTTGATGAGTCTCCCACTGTTGCGCCAAACGGCACCATGCTAATCTACGCCACCCGCCAGCAGGGCCGGGGAGTCTTGATGCTCGTCTCTCTCAATGGACGCGTGAGGCTCCCGCTTCCTACCGCTCAAGGCGAAGTCAGAGAACCGTCCTGGTCCCCTTACCTGAACTGATGCGGCGTAATACTTTTGCTTAACACACTGGGGTTTCATTAGGAGTTTCACGATGGAAATGCTGAAGTTTGGTAAATTCGCTGCGCTGGCTCTGGCCATGGCCGTGGCTGTAGGTTGCTCCTCCAAGGGCGGTGACAACGCTGGCGAAGGCGCCGCTGTTGATCCTAACGCTGGCTACGGTGCCAACACTGGCGCTGTTGACGGCAGCCTGAGCGAAGAAGCCGCCCTGCGCGCAATCACCACCTTCTACTTCGAATACGACAGCTCGGACCTGAAGCCAGAAGCCATGCGCGCTCTGGACGTTCACGCCAAGGACCTGAAAGCCAACGGCAACCGTGTTGTTCTGGAAGGCCACACCGACGAGCGCGGTACTCGCGAGTACAACATGGCTCTGGGCGAGCGTCGTGCCAAGGCCGTTCAACGCTACCTGGTTCTGCAGGGCGTTTCCCCTGCTCAGCTGGAACTGGTTTCCTACGGCGAAGAGCGTCCAGTTGCCACCGGCAACGACGAGCAGTCCTGGGCTCAGAACCGTCGCGTAGAACTGCGTAAGTAAGTTCTTATGCGTATGTGCCGTCGTGCTGTAACCGTCCTCGCGCTCAGCCTGCCGCTCGCGGCTTGGGCTGAGGTTCCTGTAGTAGATGACAACGCAAGTGGCTATCCGCCTGCGGGTTATGGCACGAGCGGCGCCTATGCCGGGGCAGGGGCTTCGGCCCCTGCTTCTGCACAGGGCCAGCTGTTCATGCAGCTGCAACAGATGCAGGATCAGATTTCCCGCCAGCAAGGCATCATCGAAGAGCTGCAGAACGATGTCGCCCGCATGAAGCAGGAGAACCTGGAGCGTTACCAGGATCTGGACCGTCGCATCAACAGCGGTGTCGCACCTGCCGCGACCCCCGAGAATTCTTCCACCGGTGGCGCCTCCAATGTCGCCACCGGTGCCGCTGCTGGCGCCGCGGCCCAACAACCGGCCGCCAGCAGCGAACCAGGTGATCCGGCTAAAGAGAAGCTCTATTACGATGCAGCTTTCGACCTGATCAAGCAGAAGGATTTCGACAAGGCCAGCCAGGCCTTCGGCGCCTTCTTGCGCAAGTACCCAAATAGCCAGTACGCCGGCAATGCCCAATATTGGCTGGGTGAGGTGAACCTGGCCAAGGGCGACCTGCAAGGTGCCAGCCAGGCTTTCGCCAAAGTCGGCCAGCTGTACCCCAAACACAGCAAAGTGCCTGACTCGCTGTACAAGCTGGCAGATGTCGAGCGCCGTATGGGGCACACCGACAAGGTCAAGGGCATCCTTCAGCAGGTCATCACCCAGTATCCCGGCACATCTGCCGCACAACTGGCTCAGCGTGACCTGCAAAAGCTCTGAATATCGCCATTCGAAAGAAACCCGCGCTTGTCGCGGGTTTTTTCGTTAGAATCTTGGCCCTTTTTTCGTAAACACGCTGGTGCGGATAACGCTATGTCGAGTCCGCGACAGTGCCTGACGGAGGCGGACAGCCTGTTTAGTTGTCACGCCCGTGGCGATCATGCAAGACACATTACGCATCACCGAAGTCTTTTACTCCTTGCAGGGTGAAACACGGACGGCTGGGCTGCCCACCGTATTCGTGCGCCTTACAGGCTGCCCCCTGCGCTGTCAGTATTGCGACAGTGCCTACGCGTTCAGCGGCGGCACCGTACGTACCCTCGACGACATTCTCGAGCAAGTGGCGGGATTCCGGCCGCGCTATGTCTGCGTGACCGGTGGCGAGCCCTTGGCCCAGCCCAATGCGTTGCCCTTGCTCCAGCGCCTCTGCGACGCCGGCTACGAAGTCTCTTTGGAAACCAGTGGTGCCCTGGACATCGCCCAGGTCGATCGACGGGTCAGCCGCGTGGTCGATTTGAAGACCCCGGGCTCGGAGGAGTCGCACCGCAACCTCTACGAGAATATCGAGCACCTGACCCGTAACGATCAGGTCAAGTTCGTCATTTGCTCGCGCGAGGACTATGACTGGGCGGTCTCCAAGCTGATTCAGTACAACCTGGCGCAGCGTGCGGGTGAAGTACTGTTTTCACCCAGCCACCACCAGGTGAGTGCCACCGACCTGGCGGACTGGATCGTCGCCGACAACCTGCCCGTACGCTTCCAGTTGCAGTTGCACAAACTGCTGTGGAACGACGAACCGGGACGCTGACACGAGGAGTATCAATATGACTGATAAACGCGCGGTAATTCTGCTTTCCGGTGGTCTGGACTCGGCCACCGTGGTCGCCATGGCCAAGGCTGAAGGCTATAGCTGCTACACCATGAGTTTCGACTACGGTCAGCGTCACCGTGCCGAGCTCAACGCTGCAGCGCGTGTTGCCCGAGACCTGGGCGTGGTCGAGCACAAGGTAATCGGTCTGAACCTCAACGGCATTGGTGGCTCAGCCTTGACCGACACCAGTATCGATGTGCCAGAGACACCTGGCGAAGGTATCCCGGTCACGTATGTGCCTGCGCGTAATACCGTATTCCTGTCCCTGGCACTGGGATGGGCCGAGGTGCTGGGCGCCCGTGACATCTTCATTGGTGTCAACGCCGTGGATTACTCGGGGTATCCGGACTGCCGTCCAGAGTTCGTGGAGGCCTTCGAACGCATGGCCAACCTTGCCACCAAGGCCGGTGTGGAAGGGCAGGGCTTCCGTATCCAGGCGCCTTTGCAGAATCTGAGCAAGGCCCAGATCGTCCAGGCTGGTATTGCCCGTGGCGTGGATTACAGCTTGACCGTCTCGTGCTACCAAGCGGACGACGAGGGGCGTGCCTGCGGCAAGTGCGACAGTTGCCGTTTGCGGGCCGATGGCTTCGCGGCAGCCGGTGTGGCGGATCCTACCCGCTATTTTTGAAAAAATTGCCGATGAGGTGTTGATTTCCCGTTAGAAATCAGTATTATACGCGCCATCCAACGGGTCGTTAGCTCAGTTGGTAGAGCAGTTGGCTTTTAACCAATTGGTCGTAGGTTCGAATCCTACACGACCCACCATATTCACAGCGGTACGTGATTCTAGAGAAGGAAGGCCTCCACAGCCATGTCTAGTCTTGCAGCCGTCTGGAGCGAACCTTAGGCTCGCTTCGATGTGATGTCAATATGGAATAGCCCGCGACCACCTAGGTTTGCGGGCTTTTTCGTTCTTGTCAGTCAACGAAGATCCTGACTGTTCTCCTGTTTTGCTGCATGACGAGCTATCTGAGAAATCTCAAGCGAAACAGCTAGGTTGCTTCTGCAGATGGTCGATCTTCGACCGCAGTGGATCCTACCGACATCAGCATTCTTCAAGCGTAAGCTGCTAGTGGGTAGGTGTTAGGTCCACCTATCCGAGCTAGAGACGTTATGGATAGCCATAGTCTCCATCAGCGCGGCCGGCTCTAACGAGTCCTCTGCGAGGCGGCAAGGGGGAATCCCAAGGTCAGCCCATAATGTGCCAGGACCATCCCATCCTAGTTCATGCGATAGGCCTGTCGTGGGTGCTGAGATTTGCTCAAGCGAATACTTATGCGGGCGTTTTCGTTTTGGCCGTGTAGTGAGTAGCTTACACGCTGTTGGAGCTTCGAGAGAGGTACGACTAACAACGTCTGCTACAGCGTCTTCGTCAGTGCCTGGCCCAAGGTCCGTTGAGCCTTGTTGGCTTTTCTCGGCTTCTGCTGGGAGAGCTTTGGGAGTGGAGGGCGTCGGGCGAGAAGGGTCTTCCCTACGTTCGACTCTGATTCCCCTCTGTTGCAGGCTGCGCTCATCGAGTACAGCTCGCATATGTTCGTAGTCGACCTCAATATAACTCATGGTCGTCGCGATATTCGAATGGTTTAGCAATGCCTTGGTCAGGTGAATGTTACGTTCTGGCTGCCGCATTAAGTCGGTGGCCAGAGTATGTCGAAACCTGTGAGGCGTCATCCGAACGCCAAAGGCATTGGTGAGCTTTTTAAACATCCCCTCGACTTGATGAATATTCATCACTGTGGATCTGTAGTGAATCGAAAATCGATTCACATTGAAAAGTTGGTCCTCACCCGAGAAACCTAATTCTGAAGCCGCATTCAGTACCCTCTGTATATGAGGCTCTAACCCCTTCATAATGGGGATGCAGAATTCTCTGTGGGTTTTCTCTGAATCAGCATTTACGTGTATTAACTTCTTGGGCCAGTCAACATCTTTGACTCTGATACACAAAAGGGCATTCAATCGAATACCTGTGTAATAGAAAAGCTCAAACGTTGCTAGCCAAAACCAGGCTGGCGTAATCCTAGCTCGTTCGACAGTGGACTCCTCCTGTTCTACAAGACTTGTGAGCCATCGCCGCGCGTTGTCAATCGCATCGCCTGCAATGATCTTACTCGACCGCTTAGGGGCGATCACTGTGCTTTTCTTGAACGGGTTCACCAGGGATTTTGGCAGGACTCCGTACTCGATGCCGTAACTCCAGATAGTCCGGAGATGATTCGAGTAGGTGTTCCAGCTTCGTTTCGATAAGCCTTCGTCTAGTAGCCTGGTTCGCCAAGCCAGGATTTGCCGTCGATCAATAAGGGTGACGTCGGTATCCTTACCAAAACTCTTCACCAAGCGCTTCATGGCAGAACTGTAAATCTTGGTGCTTGCTACACGAAGATCATGATCGAGGATGTAGTTCTGTAACAGTTCGTCAGGCCTCATTTTGAGGCCTCCCTTCTGCAATCCGCGACAGGCTTGGGTTATTAAGAGGGAGCTCGTTGAACAGAGTCTTTGGATCGAGGAGAAGGTATCCCTTCAATTGCTTGGTTTTGCGTGGACCCACTACGTTGAAGGTCCAAATGTTGAGTTTTTTGGGTGTCTTCTGGTGGAGCTTCTCTTTTTCAAATGCACGCTGGACTAACTGCCAGGCCTTGCTAGGTTGGTCCTGTATCCGCCGTTCGAGCTCAGGATGTTCCAGTACATAGCGCTTGAAAATTCCGGGCGTGACCAGCATCGCTGTGTCGTCAACTGTGTGAACCAGAGCCTTGGAGTCGTTGATAATAATTTTGCGGGAGGTGATGCCGTCCTGTAGCCAGGCAACGAAGCTACTCCCCAAGGTGGTAGTGATAGGCATAGTAAGCTTGTCTTTCTGTGCAGCAGACCCATCCAGGGTCTCTGAAGAGTCTTCAGCCTGCTCCAGCTCCTCCGTAAGTGGGGTCGGAGCGGCTGCCGGGCCAGGGCTAGTGTTTAGCTCTTCTGATGGCGAAGTGATATTACCAAAAAGTGACAATAATTCGTCGCGCTCCGACGACTGGATCCCATCACTCGGACCTGGCTGGACCAGTTTCCTTGGTGTCGGTGGTTGAGTTGAGGGGTTCTCAGGCGCCTCTACAGGCTCATCGGGGATTGTGCAGACAGTTTCAGGGCTTTGAGCGGTGGATGCAGGTTCTGGATCAGCCTCTATCGAGATACTCCCGACGTAGGCGTCGGGCCGATCAGCTGCGTTTGGCCAAATGAGTGCCGGCGCAATCTTTAAGAATGTGAACGTGTTCTTCCATCCTCGGCCGTTATCAACTGTGGCTTTCCAGATTGCCTTGTCCTGGTTGTTTGTCTGGATAACTGCTTGGTCTTGGAGCATGTTAAAGAATGGCGCGTTCGAGCTGGGGATTGTCTCGATGCCCTGGCTAAGCAGGTATGCTCGAAGTTGATCCGCTGTAGGTTTGCTGACTAGCCACAGAGCGTCCTGTGTCAGCCATCCATCTGCAGGACCATCAGGCTGGTTCAGTTTGAACTTGTCCAGGACCAGCAGGCGAAGGCCATCGGCCAGCTGGCGTTGCAGAGACTGCTTGGGTGCCGAAAGAGCGCGTTCTGGGTTGCCGCCCAGTTGCTGGGCTACCGATGCCTTGTCGGCCTGGATCACGATCTCGCCCAGGATCCCGGCATTCTCATAGCGGCCGGCCAGCAGGTAGATCAACTGCTTCCACAACTCAGGGAAGCCACTGAGCCAGTCGAGGATGCCGGCGTCCAGGATCTGCATGTAGATCAGCGCTGATGCAGCACCATGCAATTGGTACTCCCGACCTTTCACATACTTGAAGCGATATGGTCTAGCGATCGGGCCGTGCCAGGGATGCCAGAGCTGGCCACCCTGGAGCTCCACTCGGATGTCGACTGCTATCTTTCCGAGGTCATGGAGGAGGGCTCCATAAGCTGCTGCCGCAGTCCAAGCTTCAGCTTGTGCCGATTGCGACTCAGGCGGAGCTCCGATCGGGAGCAGGTGGGTCTGGCGTATCTTCAGCGCGTAAGCCACGATCTCCAGGCCATGATCCAGCAGGCCGCCCAAGTGGGCGTGGTGGTGGTTCTCAGAAGCTGGGAGCAACTGCACCAGTTCGGCATAGCGCTCGAGCGGCTTGAGGTAGAGGGTATTGAACTGGGGACGTGACAACGAAGCGCGGCGCCAGATGTTCTCCAGCAACTCCTGACGGAGAGGGCTCTGAAGTAGAGCTGCTGCCTTCGTCGGCAAGTGGAAGCCTTGCGGAGATGCTTCTGACGTTGGTTTGGCCGACTTGCGGCCCAACCAGGAGAGGAGGTGCATAGAGTGCTCCATGGGGTGTGCATGGAGCGGGCTTTTCCTTGAAATGGCCTCTTGCTATCTACCCTAAAGCATTTTCAGGCGAGCTCATGATTTTGAGGCAAATAGCCATCATTTGTTAGTTGCAGGGAAATTGAACTCAATTCGCCATCCGCTGGACTGCCATTGACCAGAAATTGCACAAGAAACGACTAACGCATTGCATGTCCTTGACTGGCAGGTGCCGACCCATAGCGGACGGTCGCGAGGGGCAGCTATCGGCCAATAGCGGACCTTTCGGCCCTCCGTGGTCGCTGGAGCAGGCCGGCGCGCTGCATTGGCGCGTCGGGAGCTACAGATACTCGTTAGGCTGCACAGAAAGCGGTGATCAGAGTTTTCACCAGCTCCACTGCGAAATAAATGACCAGTACCGAGGCAGCAGAAATTCCGGTAATTACGGAGGTAGCGAAAAACCAGATCCACCATCTACGCCCTTTCGCGCTGAATGTGCTGCCTAAGGTTTCCAGCTCCGATAGTGTTTGGCGACCTCGTGGTTTACCCAAAATTTCTTGCACCTGATGCAAGTACCTGCCAGTCCAAAACGCCTTGATGATTTCCCAAGCAATGAACAAAGTCAGTGAGAGAGTCATCAACAGACCGCATAGCGCGAAAATCCATTGCGGCAGTTTGGTTACCAGCGTTGACCAGAATGCGAAATATCCAGCATAACCAGCAACCATGATGAGGTTCGTATAGCTCGCCTGGTGATTCATCTGTTTTTCTTGCAATTGAATCAATGCGTCAACTTGCTTATCCGTCGCGCTGTTGACTTTGAGGACATGTACATCCTCATTCAGAGTCTGAACCGACCTAGTAATCTGATCGGACCATTCTTCAAATCGTAGATGGCTCATATATCTTCCCTTTTCTATGAAGATGGAGGCGCAGGGCTGCGTTGCAGGTGTAAGGCTGCGACCTATGCTAATGTGCCATCGGGACGGAGCCGAGTAAAATCCGTGAAACTGTGTTTGTGAATGTCAGCTATGGGTCGTTAGCAGCCATTGCCGGCTGACCGGTAACGACCCATAGCTGCCTCTCGGCAACGGCCGAAATGTTTTGCTTCCAATCCGCCTAAATGAAAATAGTCCGCGAAATAATTCGCAGAGAGATTTGCTGAAGCTTTGACATTGGTCTCGGCTTCCTACCTAACGCTATCGGCGTAGCCTAGATCGCATGGCAATCACCGCGATCATCAGAGGATGATCTACGCTTTGAGAGCAATACTTCAGATCGAAGAAACATCACACACGGTTGTTACGGCCAAATGCCGGTGGCAAGGGAATGTTCATTCTTCGGAATCCGACACCCTCATCGCCATCAGCCGGGGTACGCTCCGTGAGAAACAAACAGCCTGTGCTTGCCGTTCTATTACTCACGGTTCTGATTAATGGCTGCACCACGCCTAATGTGTTACACGAACCCAGGCAGGCCTTGCCTGCGTACACTTCGGCGTTCGGTCGTTCAATTCAGGCCCAGGTTGCTCCCCATCAAGGTCAGTCGGGCTTTCGCTTGCTCTCCGATAGTACTGAGGCTTTCGCCGCCCGCGCCGAGCTGATTCGCAATGCTCAAAGCAGCATCGATCTTCAGTACTACATCGTCCACGACGGTATCAGCACTCGAATACTGCTGAGCGAGCTGCTTGTCGCTGCAGATCGAGGCGTGCGCGTGAGAGTTTTGCTCGATGACACCACCAGCGATGATTTGGAGGAAACCATCGCGACGCTCGCCATGCATCCGCGTATACAAATCCGTGTTTTCAATCCGCTGCACTTGGGTCGCAGTACTGTCGTGACGCGTACTTTGGGCCGCCTCTTCAACCTGTCCCAGCAGCACCGGCGTATGCATAACAAATTGTGGGTGGTAGACAACAGTGCCGCTATCGTCGGAGGACGCAACTTGGGCGACGAGTATTTCGATGCCGAGCCTAACAGAAATTTTACCGACATCGACATGCTCAGTGTCGGCCCGGTTGCACAGCAGTTGGGACATAGTTTTGACGAGTACTGGAACAGCGTCCTGAGCAAGCCCATCGAGCAGTTTGTATCGTTCAAGCCGACAAGTAGAGATCTGAAAGAGCTTCGCATACGGCTGGATGCCTCCTTGGAGGAAACCCGCACTCAGAATCATGCGCTCTACCAGCAACTGATGCGCTATACCACTCAGCCTCGCCTGAACCACTGGCGACAAGAATTGATCTGGGCTTGGAATAAAGCGTTGTGGGATGCGCCGAGTAAGGTCTTGGCGGAGGGCGAACCCGCTCCGTATTTACTATTGACCACCCAGTTGGCACCCGAACTTAACGGCGTCACCAAAGAGCTCATTCTAGTTTCGGCCTACATGGTACCCGGTCAACCAGGGGTAGTGTATTTGACACGTCGTGCCGATGCCGGGGTGTCGATCAGCTTGCTGACCAATTCACTGGACGCAACCGATGTTCCCGCTACGCATGGTGCCTACGCGCCTTATCGGAAGACCTTGCTCCAGCATGGTGTGCAATTGTTCGAGCTACGCCGCCAATCCGGTGCTCATAGCGAAAGCAAGCCGCGTCTCTTTCACAAGGGGTCTTCCAACAGTTCCGACTCCAGTCTGCATACCAAGGCGATGATTTTCGACCAGCAGAAAGCCTTCATCGGCTCGTTCAATTTCGACTCGCGTTCATTGCTGTGGAACACCGAAGTTGGGGTGCTGGTCGACGATCCGGTTCTCGCTGGGCGGGCGCGTGAACTGGCTTTGGAGGGTATGGCGCCTGCCCTCAGCTATCACGTCCGGCTGGAAGATTCGCAGCTGGTATGGATCACCGAAGACAATGGCAACCAGCATACGTTGACCAAGGAACCGGGGAGTTGGTGGCGGCGCTTCAATGCGTGGCTGAGCAGCACGATTGGACTAGAGAAGATGCTATAGCGAGGGACGAACAAGTCATGCGGACGTGGACGAAAGGCTCTTTGCGGTTTATCAGTCAGATGACGATGGCGACTGGCATATACCTGCTCGCAATGATCGTTGACTCTCGGCTACTAGCTACACCTCAAACGGCTAGAGAAATAATAGGGTTGCTGGACTTCGTAGAGCACAGTGACTGCAAATTTGTCCGCAACGGATCTGAATATTCAGGTCCCCGTGCGCGAGCGCATCTAGAGCAGAAGCTGCATTATCTCGAAAGCAAAAACATGGTGAAAAGCGCGGAAGAATTCATTGACCTCGCTGCCACTAAAAGCAGTATGAGTGGACGCGCCTACAAGGTGCGATGCGCAGAAGGTGTGGAGCCGGCAGGTATCTGGTTGCACAGAGAACTGCAGAGGCAACGAAAATTTCAATAATCTTCTAGTAGACCATGGGCGCTGCCCGATCCGCCGAATCCATCGCTGACAGATATCGAGCAATGCCATGAATAGTATGATTAATTTTGGCTGGAGAATGTCCATTATGGGTCGGAAGCAGTCAGTCGCGACCGGCGGTTTGCTTTATCTGGAAGGCCTTTTTGTCCTTCTCCTTTTGGGGTAGGGCTTTTACCATTCTGACCCATTCCATTATCCCTTTCAGCCCATTTCCTTTTGGGCCATTCCCCTTTAGGTCTGGTGTAGGTGCTGCAGGTGCAATGACACCTCCATGGCATCATGGAGAATCCGCACAATTTCGATCACCTGGTCGTCAACCTGGCGGTAGAACACAATGTGTCGGGGGCGGATCACGCGGTCAGTTGCCACTTCGAGCCGGCAGAAAAACAGATGCAGGCTCCTGAGACCAGGTACGAGCTCATCTCGTGCTGAGCTGCCCACTCGGCTAGGCTCTTCTGCAATCGACAGGAATGTGGTCTGCAGCAGCCCTTGGTAGCGTCGACGAGCGCCTTCGCCAAACTTCACCTCGGTGAAGCGAAGAATGTCCACGATGTCAGTGCGTGCTTGATGTGAGATCCTGAACGCCATCTTCCTCATTCTTTCTTACTCGCCACCTGGCCCAGCTCATCGAGATAGGCGCCAAGCTGGTCTGCATCAACCTCATCAAACTCAGCCGCTTCGAGCTGCATCAGACCAACCGAGGTGGCGTTCCGCAGAGCTTCTAGGCGCGCTGACTCTTCAGCCTCATGCTCGAGCACCATTCGTAGGCCTGCGCGCACGACCTCACTGAAATTCTGATACCGGCCCGATTTCACGAGCGCTTCAATGGACTGCTCCATCGGGTTTGGGACGACGATATTGTGGGTGGCCATTGGGCTGCTCCAACGGAAAATTAGGTATGGCGTTTTATGCCATATGCCTTGATAAATTGCCAAAGGTATCGTATATATGATGGCAAGGTGCTCTCGCAGAGCAAGGAGAAGGATCATGACTACAGCTGCTTCGACGACATTCGCTCACCGCCTTGGTCGGACCGTGGGGCTTGCTGTGCGTTTCTGTCTCCATGACCGCAAACCAAAGGTTCGTTGGGTGAAGCGTGCGATGGTCGCTTCAGTCCTGCTAGCCCTGTTTGTGACCTCTTTTACTTGGCTCATCAGTTCTGTAATCACGCTGGGATGTCTTGGACTCTTAGTTCTAGCATTAACGAAAGGGGATTCGACACTTCTTACATCGGCTCTAGGCCAGCAAGGTGGAGGCGTCGTTGGCACCGAAGATGCCGAGCCAGAAGTGCCCTTTTATGGTGAGTATGAGCATCCCGATTATCATATGTATTACAAAGACTGAGTCATGAAAAAAGGCCGGACCGATGTCCGGCTTTTTTTATTTCACAGATTTGAGCGTGTCCGTTGAGAGTTTTCCAACGCTGTCGCCCGATCGCTGTAAATCTTTGGTTCCCGTTGTAAGCCCCGAGACAAGATTTCCGGTTTGAACGCCTGCCCAGCCAAGCGCAGCTACCCAAAATGCAGGAAGAATCAGGAACATTGCCCCCATTACGAAGTTTAGGATTGCATCTTGAGTTGTGGCGTTTAATCCCATGACCGGGTCGAAAGACAAATGCGGAGAGCCGGAGCCATAAAAGGCATCAAGGATAGTGCTATCAATCCATCGGGCTAGTTGGAGCCAGAAGTCAACGAAGATCAGCGCGAAGAAAACCACAGACATAGTCATAGCGACTTTGAGTTGATAGGCGCCAATGATCAACACAATCGGGATGCAGATGATGAAAGCTATCTTTAGGAACGCCATGACCATGGGTAATGCCTGGCGGACAATGTCCATGGCGGGGAAGTAGGCAAGAGAGCCGACGGCGACACCAACCGTTCCGCCGGCGCGCGCCATCATATTCCACATAGTGCCGTCGATCTGGCCGCCATAATCCGTATAGATGTCACCATTGACCTGGCTGGAGGGCGATACGATCTGCCGAATCATCGAGTCGGTGACTTCTTCCGGTGACAGCCATTTCGCCCAGCCCAGGAACTTGTTCATCAGGGTTGGGTCGACCTGCGCCTGCAGGCGATCGCGTAGGCCGATCGTACCGTCCGACCACCACTGCCGGCAGGTGGGATAACCACCACCACCCGTGACCTGAGGCAAACCGTCATCACGTTTCACGTCGTATGGCCAGGCTGCTCGCGGGGTTCTCGAATAGTCGGTGTCGTAGTAACCGGAGGTGTTCAGCAGATAGCGTGAGCCGATCCAGTTGAGGTCCTGGAGCGCCTTTGGATCTTTGGCGATGGATCCGATGTCGGGCTGACGCATGAACAGACGCGCCCTCGAAGGGCCGAAGCAGTCATGACTGAAGTCAGCGACCTCTTGGGCGAGTAGGGGGTTGTTGATCCGAGTAGCATCGACATCCATCCGCATCTGCCGAAGATCGGTACCACACGGGATCGCTGCAACCGCGCCGCTGTTGAACCCCTTAGACAATGCGTGCATGAACGCCCACCAGACAGGAATCCTCGCGCTCTTGCCCGCCAGGGAGCTGAAGGTGGTACTCCAGCCCGTCTCTGAGGGGGCCGGTGTCATCACCTGGCACTGTTTAGCGCGCTGCTGATCGAACGCGAGGGTATCGAAGCCGACCGATACCAGTGGAATCGCGCACATCATCACGACGACGTAGCCAACGTAGAGCTTCGTCTCGATACGGGCGAGCGACAGCACGCCCTTGTTGCCCTCGTCAGCGCCTTCACCGCGGACCTTGATCCACTCTTGTGCCACGATAATGATGAAGGGCAGGGCGAAGAGACCCGTGTCCGAGATCATGTCCCAGATCCCGTTGTTAATCAGCCAGCCCACGATGGTCAGGTAATACTCTAGGTAGTCATTGGTGTAGAGCGTCATACGACCTCCAACCAGGCGATTGGGGCCTTGGCGATTTCAGTGATCACGAAGAGCAAGATGACCAGGCCTTCTACCCGCCGGCGGCGACTCGAGGTCAGATCGGACTGGTCCAGCGGAAGGCGATCGCGCACTTTCAACCAGCCCACGATCACTACGGCATAGAGAAAGACCCTCCAAGCCAACAGCATCAGATAGTTGTCACCACGCCACCTGAGCCAGTTCTCGAATACCCCGAGATGATTCAGGGCAATCACTCCAAGCGCTACGCTCGCCAGGAGCATGATCAAGCTGATGAGAAGACCGATCCCTACCTGCTTGAGGAGGGTAAATTTCGCACTGTGTTGTTCCATGAATCACTCCTTGCCAGCTGGGCTCTGCAGCTGCTGCAGGCGGTTCGTTTCAGGGGCGGCCTGATAGATCGAGCGGGAGTTTTCGGCGCGTGACTTGCCGCGCTCGATGATCGCCATCGGGCTGTTGCTGGACAGCTCACGGCGGAGATCCAGTTCCATCTTGAGGTTCTCGATTTCCTTCTGCAGGACCTCGGACTGAGTTCCCACAGCCGTAGTGGCAAGCTGGTTCGAGGCCACGTTCGACTCTTTGGATCCAGAAATGAGCATGCGGTTGAGCATCAACGATTTGCCCAAGATCTCCGAGAGCGCAACTTCCGATGCGAGCCGTTGGGCGAGTACAGCCTGGTCGCGTTCATCGCGTAATGCAGTGATTACTCCGCGGGTGATCGGCAATGGGTCGCTGCCCGCTTCTCGAAGTTTCTCGGAGGTGATTTGTGCACCGGGTTTGAGAAGATCCTGCAGGGCCGTGAGCTTCTGTTCGTAGGTTTCCTGGATCAGCGGAGTAAGGCCTACACCGGGAGTGGAGGTACCGCGACAGCCTTGGCAGGTCTGAATCTCTTGTTCACCCAGCACACGGTTCGCAAATTGCGCCGCTTCTGCAGGTGACTGCCAATAGCCGCAGACCAGGCCATTCGAACAGCTAGACTGTTCAATGCTCGAGGTCTCTGTTGCCGGACGATTATTGAGCAGGTTGTAGCCTGCCTTGACGATGTCACCCACCACCTGGATGGGCTTCTGCCCCTCGCCACCGGCCTGTGTACCGCCGACCCAGGTGACGCCGGCGTTGCCAGAACCCGCTTCGACGCTATTCACCACTGCAACCGCATCAGCGTTACCGCTGGCCAGGGCCTGGCCCATCTTCTGTCCTTCTGCGACTTTGCCCCAACCCTGGCCACCCGCAATATCTGCCATGCGTTCAGCCATTGCGCGGCAGGTGCCTTTGGAGCGGTCGTAGTCCAAACGAGCCTGCAGGATGCCGTTGGTAATCAGGTTGTAAAGTTGTGGATTGGCGCGCTGCAGTTGCAGCGCCGGCAACGACATCACTGCACCTGTAGCGTTCTGTATCACGTTTCCCATGATCTGTTGAAAGCCCTGAGTAGCACCGTTCAACTGGTTCTCAAGGGTGTTGTTCAAACTCATGTTTCCGCAGATCAGGTTGTTCTGCCAGCCGGCGCCGACAGTGATGCTCTCCATTTGCCCCGCGCTGCCCATAGTGACGGCGCTACCGCCGCCAATGCTGTAAAGCACGTCATCGCCAATCACGGATCCCTGGCTTTCCACCTTGATGGGGTCTCCTGTCGCAGCAAATGCGGCCGTGCAACACAAACTGAGGGCAAGCCCAAAGGCCTGGGTCAATGTCTTCATGAAGGTCTCCCGTCTAAAGTTCGTCATTGGAAGTCGGTGCTGCCGAGGAAGGTTTGGCCGCGGCGTTTGCAGCAGGAGTAGGGGCGCCACAAGGCCCACGCGTAGGCCTCGTCCACAGCCTGGACATTCGGCTCGTTGTTCGGGAATACGGCGCAGGTTTGGCTCAGGGCGGGCGTGAGCTGCTGCCATTTGCCTGTTCTGGCATCACCTTCGAGAAGGTCGCCTGCTGGCCAGTAACCGGGCTTGGGAAGTGCTCGCATGGGCCTGTAGATATGAGGTTGGCCAACGCGGGTAGTGATATCGCCCGCTCGCTGCGCGATCACGGCCGCAGCCTTGAAATCGTCGGCCTGCAGCACGGTTCCGCTGCGCGGATACACGTTCCCCCAGAGGTCCCCCGACAGGGTTCCCCCTACTTCCCGCCTACCTGGTATCAGGGATTCCGGATATACAACCTCGGGAACACCGTGACGCCAGGCGAGGAAGTCGAGGGTGCTCACCATGTAGGGCATCAACGGACTGGTCGCTCCTTGGCATGAGTAGCCGTAGGAGCTGGCGAACTTGTTGAACATCATTGCCCCTGGATGGCCAATGACATCGGCCTCCTTGAACTTCGTGATGTTGTTTTCGGCGTTGTGATTGGTGGTGCCGTCATTACCGCCTTGGGCGGCGACGGTTGGAGTGCCGAGAGGGCTCATCTCGGTCCACGGGTTGTCGCCGGTATTGGCGTAGGCCGAGACCACTGCGTCGGGGATGTAATGGCGGACCTTGGTCGACGTCTTCACCGAGCAGCCGAACGGTGTACATAGCAGCCAGTAGCAGATCCCGACTACCTTGTATTCCAGGCACGTTGGCGACAAGGCTGAAGCGCTGATGGCAGCAGAGTTGATTGCGGCCGTGGTGGTGAATGAAGCGGTGGCCACCGCGATGGCCAGCAGGCCGCGAGGGATTTTTTTCATGGACGCCCCCGGGCTGCTTCGATTTCCTTGATGGCGGCTGCCACGTCAGGCTGGCCATACACCACGTACTGCCGATCGACAACCACTGCCGGCACCTTCGTGATCCCAATGCTCCAGGCATCAGCAGCGCCTTGCTGAGCGCGGGCGAGCTCAGCAAGCAGTCGTGCGCCCTCAGGACTATTCAACAGTTGCTGCGCGGCCATTGTGGCTTGGTGAGGGTTGGAGGGCAGTGACCGAGACAACTGCTCCTCGAGGCGCTGCTGGTCATCCAACCGGATGAGGCGTACACCTGGTGGTACGTTGAGTGGATGCGCTGCGTCTGTGATTGCCCAGGTCTCGGCCTGGGCGCTGTTTAGGGCTAGTAGGCAGCATAGTGCGACAACGTTGGGCCACCGAGGCTGATGGGGAGGGCTGGACATCGAGCTGTACCTGGTTGTTGGTCGGGTACAGCTCAACGGATTTCAAGCTATTTATCTGTAGAAAATCCTTATCCCATGGCTCGACATTTTTTTCAGAGGCATTCCGCCGCGAAGAGATGGCCGAGCGGCCTCATCGATTACGCTAAACTGTTTGGCTATTACCTAGAATGCTATTTGGGATTTTTGCGGCTTGTAAGAGGTTATGCACTGCTATCACAGGAAGCGCGTCTTGTCCGATACGAGCATTAAACTGAGTGTATCCTCTCGCCCACGAGTGGATCGTGTGGACAACCTCCTCCAGATTGTTCTTTGCGAAATCGATTAGCTCTTGTTTCTTGGCCTCATCTTCTTTTTTCTTTTTCTCTTTTTCTTCCGCCCAGTCTATGTATCCCATCCCGCCGAAGTGTCGCTTGTCACTTTTATAGACACCAATGGCGATAAGGAAGTCGTAGACTTTTTCCTCGTACTGCATTTTTTCTATCTGAGCGCTTCCCAATCCGTAACATTTGTCATAAATGCGCTCTACCTTCGCGATGCAGGAGTTAAGAAGTTCCAGTATGGGCGAGTCTAAGGGCGGGTTGATTTCATTCATTTTTTGCCTGCTGTTATAGCAGGTTTCTGCTAATGCGTTTAATTGTTCAATTGAAAGCCGATATTCGCGATTCAGGTTCGCGATGTCTATATCTGTAGCTAGGGCTACGTCGAATGCTGCTAAAGGTTTTTTTTAATCATCAACGGAGTCGTAAATGAATAAGCGTTTTTTGTCTAGTAATTCAAGAGCCAGGTGAAGGTTTTTGAAGTGTTTTAGACAGTTCATGAATTATTTGTCCTAAGTTTTCGATCGTGTATAGGGTCCTATAGGGAAAGGACACTATACTGGCTCAACGTTTTTAATGTATATAGGTACAATAGTCCACGTCGAAGAAATGAGGTTTCAATGTCACGTCTTGTTGAGTACCGCAAACTGGAGCAGCAACTGGCCGCCCAGTTGGCCGAGTTGGAAGCGTTGAAAGGCGACGAGGGCCTCAAACGTGAAATCGAGTTTGAAGAGAAGCTCCGAGCACTCTTGGCCGAATATGGGGTTGGGCTGAGGCAAGTGATCGGTATTCTGGATCCTACAGCTCCAATCCGTCCTGTTGCAATGCCAGGGGTTAGCCGTAAACCTCGTGCGGTCAAGATCTTCAAAAACCCTCACACTGGAGAGGTCATTGAAACCAAAGGCGGTAATCACAAAGGCCTCAAAGAGTGGAGAGACCAATACGGTGTCGATGCCGTTGCGTCTTGGCTCCAGTGATATTAAAAGCCCGTCAGAAGGACGGGCTTTTTTGTCTCCTACGGTTCAGGCCCATACATTCCCCCAGTCGCAACGGTAACGAGAAACTCACGAGCTAGTTCGGGGGTAGGTCGACCACCGAGTGCACCAGGTACGCCATAGGGATTGTCCATCCAGGTGTACCCGTCAGATCGGTCATATTGCAGAAAGTGACCTTCGATTCTGATGGACTCTCCAGACAAAAGATGAGCGGCCAATTCTTCTGGTGTCGGAAGACCCAGCTCCTCCCACGCTTCACGCGCAATACAATCCTGCGCTCGTAGCTCGCGCTCTTTCTGTTTTCGCCGAGCTGCTTCTTCAGCCTCCCACTCTTCAAACTCGGCCATCCAATAATCGTAGGTTTCTCGGTATTCCTGTGCGAGTTCAGGCACGTCAGAAAGAATCAGTGGAATGGTTGCGCCATAGTGTTGTGAGGACTCAACCGTGTGGGCCTCGTTCCCAGCCAATTGACAAACTAGGGCTAGCGATTGCTCTTGGGCGGCTTGGGCTTGGGTGAGGAACCCTAGGGTTTCCAAGTAGCGTTTTTCCATCCAATGCAGTCGTGCTGATAACGCGCATTCAAACGCTTCGTTCACTGCACTGGCTCCCCCTGAGATCCGCCCTGGGCGGCCAGGCCATCCATTGCGGACAGTAGCGTCACCTCATCCACTGCTCCCTCCAGGCGCATAGAGTGCCCTGTGAGGGTGTCAGTGATCTCCAGGGTGGGGGTGGCGACAATGCCCCGGTGCTGTGCATCCGACCGCTGCTGGAACACCTGAGAGGCTACATCTCGGTCCGTGTCGGCACAGTTTCTCAGGGTGTCAGAAGGGATAGTGCCGACCTCGATCTCGGCAGCTAGGCCCTGGCCATTGCCTCGGCTGTGCAGCAGAACCTGGTCGATTGCGGTCCAGAAGGCTTCGGCGCCTCCGAGCTGACCAGCACACTCCACGAGGCGCGCCTCCCGTTCGGCGGCAAAGCCGTGATCCTGGAGCGGGAAGTGGTGCCACTTGAGCTTTACGTCAGGCTGCTGGCTTACCCACCGTTTGAGCTCTGGGGTATATGCCCGGCAATAGGGGCATTCCAGATCTGCGTATTCAGTGATCAACCACCTGGCTGATGCAGGTCCAAAGAACCAGGCTTCTGTGTCAGGTGCTTCGCTTTTAAGTGCTCGAACAACAGGCGGAACCGCCACTAGGGCGACGGCCAGGATGGTCGTGCCGCCGATTATCCTGATTACCTCTGCCCATGACGGCTTGCTCATTCACCTGCCCCTTTTGGAGCTGGGGCAAGCGCCTGCCGGCGAAGTGCGTCGATCAGATCCTCCACAGCCCCTTCCGGTTGGGGATGCTGTTGCAGCCACTCATTCAGGGCGGTTTGGATCAGGGGCATAAGGTCTCGTCGATCGAGGGCATTGTCCTTGATCTGTTGCAGTTCATCGATGAGGACAGGAGCGCAGATCTCCAGGGACTTTAGAGTGTCCTGGCCGGGTTTTTTAAGCAGTTGGGTCAGGCTTTCAATCAAGCTCTGGGTCAGGTGATTCATGACTCTCATGCCATGCTCTCCACGGCCTTAGTTGATACAGGGAAAGTAATGGGGTAGGGGATGAGCCCGCGCTTCCGGTCCAGGTCAGCGGCCACCTCCAGCGCAGCTGTCAACTCGTCGCAGCCACGGGCCTGCATGATGTCGTAGCGCTGCCGCTTTTCCTCCGGCTCGGTCATGGCGAGGGCGAGACACAGGCTGGGAGGGACGACACGGAACAGCAGCTCGATCCGCTTGGCCAGGACAACACCTTCGGTGAACTTCCCGTTCTCCTTCCTGGCCGACAGCATCATGGTCTTCTGTGCCGGCGTCAGCTCGCGGAACCGGGCAATTTTCTCGACCTCATCTGGCGGCATGTTCAGGCAAATCCACCACTCGATCATGTTCAGGAGGGCTGAAGCCTCCTTGGGGACGTCATCGACGTTCTGGGTGGCCATCCAGAACCAGGCGCCGAGCTTCCGCCACATCTTTGTGATCTTCACCGCATAGGGGGAGAGCAGCGGTACCTTCAACTGGATGTGGCCCTCGTCGGTGAAGAAGATCAGTGGCCGGCCTTTGAATTGGTCACGCTCAGCAATGTTGTTCACGGTGTTGAGCAGGGAGATGTAGGCGATGGCCATCTGTGCCTGGTAGCCCTCACGGGCGTAGGTGGCCAGGTCCACAATCGTCACATCCGCCTCGGGCCACGGGGTGCCAGGGCGGTTGAACATCTCCGCCTCGGTACCCATGGTGAACATCCCCATGGCTTCCGCCATTTCCATGAAGCGGTTACGTCGGATCTCGGGCACCTCGGAGTCAGCAGCCATCATTTTCAAGGCTTCGACGATGTCCTCGGTCAGGACTGGGCGATCCTCGCGGACACACAGTTCGGCAGCGTTCAGAATGCACTGGCGGATGGCACTTCGGTCCGCACGGCTCAAGCGAGCATCTTCGCCAGGTTCGCCGCCGGTGATCATCAAGCGTGCAGTGATCTCCAGCTCCCCCAGGATGTCGCGCTGCTCGTCCTCCATGCCCTCAAGAGCACCTGCTAAGTGCTCGTCGGACGCTTCGACGTCGTTGGGATCGAGAACTTTCACCTTCTCTTTATTTTTGACCAGCTGCACCGCATCCACGAACGGGGCCAGGCTGACTCCCGAGCCCGGGGCGAGGCGCACTCGGTTGACGCTCAAACCAAGACGTTTGGCGAACTCGCCCAAAAGGCCGAAGCTGTTACCTGCTTCTACGATGATCATCCTGGGACGGTAAAGAGCCAGTGCCTGTATGATCATGTAGGTGGCCGTTGCGGATTTACCTGCACCTGTAGGACCAAACAAAAACAGGTGTGCGTTCATTTGGCGGTCGTGCTTGTTCAACGGGTCACAGGTCAGTGGTGCACCACCCCGATTGAAAAAAGTGAAACCTGGGTGTCCAGTACCCGTGGAACGCCCCCACACGGGGGCCAGGTTGGCGATATGTTGGGCGAACATCAGCTGGGTGTACCAGTCCATCGCCCGGCGTTCGCTTGGGTCGAAATTGCAGGGCAGCCAGCGGAGATAGCTGTTCAACGGGGCGACTTCATCTTGGGGCTGGACGGGTTGCATGCCCGCGGCGAGAAGCACGTTGCACAGACTGACAGTGCGCTCCTCGAGCACTGTCTGATTTTGGCCGCGGAGGAAGAACGCGACACTGCCACGGTACAGTTTGTGTTTGCGACCCAGGATCGATCGAGCCTCGTCAACATCTTGTCGGGTATGGAGGGAGGCCTGGGTATCTCCCACTGATTTGTGAGCCAGCTTCTCCAGATGTCCTTCGAGTAGATCCTGTGGTGTCGGCACCATGGTGATGCACAGCACCGTATCCTCAGGCAGTCGGTCGAACAGGGAATTCAAGGCGTCCGCTTGCTTCGTTTCACCGGTCAGGTGACCCGTCGTAGGTGCTTTTTTCATCCGATCGAGCATCACCACACGGTGGGGCATGCCATCAAACACCCACAGACCTTTTTTCAGATCCGAGCGAGGCTCGCGAAAACAAAGGGTCTCAGAAAAGTCAGTACCACTCGCCAACGGCAGTTCACCAGGTGCCAATTCGGGTACCGGCTCGCAGACAAGTTCGTAGAAACGGCGAATGTCACGATCAGTCTGGCCAAGGTGGTCAGGGTGGGGGTTGAACCAACGCACCAGCCACTTTTTGATGTCGTTCTCATCCATGCGCCGTGCTGTGACACCGGCATTCGCCAGCGCGCCTTTGAGTCGATCGCAGATGGTTTTCAGGTAGGCGCCAGGGTCCTGACCGCGGACCATGAAATCTTGTTTCTGTACTCGGCGATACACGACCAGTCGGACCTTCCGACTTTGGCCACGCCAAGGCAGGTTGCTCACCGCAGTGTCGATGAATAAACCACCCGGCTTGGAAATCGACTCCAAGTGGTGCCGAAACATCGCCAAGTACAGTTCGCTAAACCCGGTATCTTCTGCTCGGGGCTGAACATAGGCATGCAACCGCTGCAGATAGTCGTCCCAGTTGGTCTCATCCTGGGCATAGAGCTGAACAACCCAGGGAGAGCTTTCCAGTTCATCGAAACTGTCCTGCAGGACACCTTGCAGTGCATCTCGCGCTTGCTCAAGCCAGTCGTCTGAACGTCCTTCGGTACCGATCGGAACCAGTTCGAAAAATGCAGCCTGGGAAACACCATCCTCAAGTAGCATGGATTGCTCCTGGGGCAGGTAGTCGACCCAAGGCAGCAAGTCGACGAACGACGGATTCACTTCATAGAGGCGCGACACATCCTGCTTCGTGGCTGGCCGTCTCTTTGGGTTTTGCCAGTCTGTGGGAGAAGGAATCCCGAGCGCCTGTAGGCGATCCAGGTATCGTTCGACCGCCTCCTCGAGCTTCTCTGCAGTTACGTCTGAGGTGTCATCGATCTGCGACTGCAGTTGAACGGGGGCGTCCAGGTTGTCCTCGACGGTGGGTTCCACCTGCGGCTTGCTGGTGGCCGGGAAGAACCGTTGCAGGAACTTCATTAATAGTCCTCCGTCCGTTCACCGGGCATCGCGTACTGCACGCGTTGGTACATAGGGAACACGGTGGTGTAACCAGGGACCGGTACCGGATCTGTCCCTGCCAGGTGCGGGAACACGTACATGACCAGGTCGGGGTTGGGCAGCCGCTTGAACTGGCTGTAGATCTCGTTCTGAGGCGTGCGGGTAAAGGCGGCGGCACTCGCTCGTTGGCGAACCATCTGAGGCTCATCGAGCGGCCGGCGAAGCTCTTGGCGCGCATCGAGGAGGGTTCGGCTATTGGAGCTCCCTGCACCGCCCATCGTGCCGTGCTGCCATACGTCCATCATGCTGGCGTCTCCGTGGGGGAGCAGCTCGTCTTTATTTGTTGAACACCCACCCAGCAATATGGCGAGCACCACGACCAGCAGGCGCGGCTTAATCGAGGTTTGCGGATACATGATTCGCTCCGGCGTTGTAGTCGACCTTGCGGCCCTTGATCTCGTAGTCGATGGCGAGCTGCTGATCCAGATGGACCGCTACCTTCGCCCCGGGCTGGACGTACACGGCAGCAAAGGCTTCGCCGTAAAGCTTGTTCATCCAGGCGCGGATATCGCTCACACCACCGGTGAGGATGGAACCCATGGCGGAATTTCCCGTCGAGCCCGTTGTCCCGAACGATGTCCCGCCGCTGTTGAACGTCGTCGCACTGGTCTGCTCGTCCGCTTTCAGAAGTTTTGCGATGCCGGCGCCTGCAGCAGTAACCAGCGACTGGTTGGTTAGGTATTCCTTGGCATTGGATCGGCGCTCGCCGGAAATGCACGGGATGCCATAGGCGTCGCTGATCCACCCCAGCCCGCCCTGGATGGATTGCTGGCCATTGCTGCTGTTCTGGTTGTTGTTCTGGCTGCCGTTTGCCTCTTCGGCCGGAGCCGGGAACGAGCGCACGGTGCCGTCGGCGAACACGAACGTCAGGCTGCGGACCTGGCCACGCACGCACGACAACGTCCAGTCCCCCGACGCGGTACCGCTGGCCACCGCGCCGACGACGTCAGGCAGCTCGATGCCGTTGGCGGTCAGGTTGTCTGGACCGATGAGTACCTTGAAGGGGAAGGGGTCGTTAACCGTCCCGTCGATCGGGACCCGACCGATGAGCGCCGACATCGCCACCGAGCCCATCAATGTCGAGTTTTGCGGCAGGGTGTAGGCTTTCCGGACATGCTTGCGCGCATCCTGGGGGGAAATTTCTGCCCCGACGTTCTGCGCGGTGGCGGCGAGAACCGTCTGACCTTTGTCCATGGTGTTGCCGAAGCTGGTGGGGAAGTTGAAGCCACTTGCAACCTGACTAGACCCTGGTGGCAGGGGCTTGCCGTTGGCGTCCACTTGAGTCGCGTCATCGGGTTGAATCCAGACGGTCCCGTTCATGTCTGCCTTTGGGGCATGTTCGAAGCCTGCTCCATCGCCCGGTTGGATACCGATGCCGATGGGCAGATCCTGGCCAGCTCCGTTGGGTGAGTTCTGACTCAAGTTGTTCAACTGATTCTGGAGCTGATCCAGCATGCCTTTGCCCTGGTTCTGAACCTCTTCCTTCAGTTGATCCTTGGCATTGGCGAGCTTGCTGTCGACGTTGTCATCGATGTGCTTCAACCGGCGTTGAAGTTCCTCATTCTGGCTCTTCAACTGTTGGTTGTCGGACAACGCCTGACTGATCTGCTCTTTCAGCCCGCGGCCTTCAGCGACCAGTGTCCTCAGGGTGTCCGCAGGGGTGTCACCGTCGACGCCCAGTCTTCTAGCGTCTCCTGCATCGATCGTCAGCGGTTCGCCCTCGGATGCTTCTTCCAGTTTTGAACGGCCACTGAAGACCAGAAAAAGTGCGACTACCACCGCGGCGGGGACTAGAAATTTCAGCAGTGGGTTACTGGTCAGCGTCATGACCACGGCCTCCTTTCAGTTTTGGGTCGACCTGACTGATCGAGGAGGGCAGCAGTGCCTGCTTTAGGCCCCGGCCCTTGGTCACCAAGTAAAGCGTGGTCGTGTCGCTCGCATTCCCGCGTGCACCCAGATAGGGGTGTTGATAGGTCGCAGTGACGAAGTTGCCCATCAGGTCAGTTGGGTTCATCACCAACTGCTGTACGCTCAGATTGCGCAGCTTGACCGCCGTGACGTAGGTGTCATCGAGCTTCCATGCGCCCAGGGCTGATGCTTCCAAGGGCAAGCCTGGCAAGAGGGTGCTGAGGTCCATCTGCCGATCGATGCGCACCTGGGAGATACCGGCTACCGGTTCGACGGTGCGCAGGGGGGCATACAACATCTGGGCGGCGTAGCGTGTAAGGGCTACGGGTGCGGGTGTTTCGTGACGCGGTGGGGCAGGGATGTCCTCATCATCAGCATCATGGCTTGGGGTTGATGCGGTGGATTCCACGACTCGCGTTGCTGATTGGCCATAGCGTGTGGCAGGTGTCACGCCCGGAATAATCTTGACTGGCTCCAGCGCCGACTGACCTTCTTTCTTAGGGGTTGCGGCGATGTCGACCAGCATGATTTCACCGGTCGCCACATTCTGCAGTTGCAGGCGGGTCGGAGGGATTTCACGAGTGGCCATGAGGTAGACCGTTCCACCAGTGCTCTGGACTCGCAGCGAGCCCACTAGATCCTGTGGCATGCCTACACGGACATTCTGGTCGACAAAAACAATGCGTTCCTTGCCGACCTGCAAGGGGATGGCCAGCGGAATTCGATCCCACTGCATGATTTCGATGGCATGCGCATCAGCCATGGCGGTCAGGCCGATAGCCAAGACCCAGTTGCGAATAGTCATGGCTTGGCTCCTGCTACGGCTGTAAGGTCCACCTCGATGCGCTGGGGATCACTTGCGTAGCAATTCAGCATTAGCCCATAGGGGTTTTTTTCAGGGTCAGCATCTGCCCGCACGACGCTCAGTGGATAGCGAGACAGGGCGCGCTTCACCCGTTCACCGCTGACGTACTCGTCTGCTACAAGATCCAGTTTTACCGTCCAATCATTGATGCTATTGACGACGACCCGTTGCAGGTTCGGATCCGAAATACCCCGGCCTGGGATCTCGGACACACTACGCTCACGCTTGCGCAGCTCGCCGGCATTGCGGCGAAGCTCGTAGTCCTTCTGCAAATACTCCTTGCAGCTTGGGGTGAGGTAGTTGGTCAGCCGATCGATGTTGTCTTGGTAGTCGACATCACCGTCTTTTTCCCAGCGCTGCAGCTGCTGGAAAATGTAGAAGCCGAATGCGTAGACATTCTCGGGCGGTACGTCCCACCACAGACGGGTACTGCCAGAGCGAAGATCTGGCGGTACATGGACGGTGAGTGACCGTGGGGCCGACCACCAACCGTAGGCCAATACCAAGCAGACGGCGGTTATGAGCCCGAGCGCTGTGCGTAAGCTCAGGATGTGCGCGTACTGCGCATCCACCTTTTTTCTGAACGTCATGAGATGTCCTATTTTCCGGTGCGGCGGCAGGTCCAGGCCCCTTCCCGGACAACCAGCGTGGTGTCACCAAGGAATGGAAGGAATGGCGCTCGATGCGTGGCTTGTAACTGGAGTTGGCGGTAGAACCAGGTATCTGGACGGCCACGTTTCAATTGACGAAGAACCCGGCTGGCGACGGTTAGACCCAACACGCCGCCAACCAAGGCGCACGCGATCAGGAGCGCCCAGTTGCCAAACAGGAACGACATTGGAATGCCCAGCACAAAACCTGTGCCTCCGCATGCCGCAATGGTTCCCCATAGTTCGTCTGCGGTGAGGCCGCCCATGACCATGGGCTGCCTGTTTAGGTTATGCGGAAGGAAGTCGAGCGTTCCGTCCTTGAGGTACTGGGTCTCAGCCATGCGAACCTACCCGCTCAAAGCACGCCGGTAGCCTTGGTAACCAGCAAGATGCCCACGCCGATCAGGACGACGCCGACAACTGCGGTCATGCCGAGGTCACGCCACTTCTTCTTGCCCTCATGAATATCGTGGTAAGTGCCGTAGGCATGGTGAGCTACGCCGATCATTGCACCACCAACAACCAGCAGACCAAGCAACATGAAGCCGTCATATGCGTAGTTCTGGATTGTTTGGATCATGTTGGTGCCTTCGCCGCGAGTGGGTGCTTGTGCTCCTGGAAGCGCGGCCTGAGCCAACATGGGGACGGCCGCCAATACGCAAGTGATGGCCAAGAAAATGGACTTAATGTGTTTCGATTTAGACATGGATGCAGTTCCTGGTGGTTTAGCTAAGGACGAGTGCGGAAAGAACTAGAAGCAGAACGAAGATGCGAACCGCTGACGCGCCTGCGGTAGAGCGATCAATGTTCTGGATGGCCCAGCCGCGATAGATGCTGTAAAGGGCCCATGCTGCCCAGAGCATCGAGAGGGCAATGACGATGCTCAGGAAAAAGGTCGAAAACGCCTGGGGTGTTGCGGCGCTGGCAGCGTTGAAAGCAGCGACTTGTGCTCCACTCATACTCATGGCATCCGGCCTCCTGTGAGGGTGTATTTCCCGGCGAGCTCGGCGGGATCCCGTGGTTGGGCACGACTTGGCGTCAGGTACTCCTGCAGGCCTTGGCGAACACGTTCGATGTCGCCGGCCAGGCGCTCGTAGTCGAAGTAGTAACGCTGGCCTGGCTCACTAGAGAGAGCGGCACTGCGGCGTGCTGAGTCCTCCAGGGCATTGAGCTGGCGGATCATGACCTCGATGTTGGTCTGCTCGGACGCGCTTGCAGCTTCTGCCGTGGGCACGGCCAGTAAACTGCCTGTGATGGCGATCAGCGAACCGCAGAGGATGCGGCGTGCTGTTGCAAGGGAGAGAAGGTGCTTGTTCACGGCTGGGCTCTGGCAAGACTGACTATGGGCATCAGGATGCCGAGAGCGCCCGGGAGCGCGCCTCAAGAAATACTTATCTGGGTGGCGTGGAATTTTTTGAGAGGAAAAATTCCTTGCGCCGCCGCATCGGTGGGGCTACTCAGAAGGAATGAAGGCGGGGAGTAGGAGCACAGAATGCCGCATCGGAAACCAGAATCCCCAGCATTCCGGGAGTGGGTAGCTGAGTACTTGAACGTCCACTTCCGGGATGAGGGGGTGCTACGACAATGCAATCCATGCCGCTGAACGGCTGCAGTCTGAAGGGCTGGTGAGTACCGCAGAGCTGATCGATATGATCAAGCGTGCCAATGCTTTGTTACTTGGACTTAATTGATGTGTGCGTTACTCTGCCCGGTTGTCGATGTACTTAAAGTTTTTTGAATATGCCTCGATTTTCGATAAGGTGGTTGCTTCAGTGATATCGTTGTCGTCGTGCTTTAATCTCATATTTGCAACAAAAAATACACTGATAACTGCGAGGAAGGCAGCGGATAAGGTCGTCAATAAAGCCCCTTTTAATGAAAATAATATCCTGGAGACTGCGGAAAATGAGTATTCTAACTCTGGTGCACCTGAGAGAGGCATGAAGCTCAACGGGTAGATTACTCCAGCGAAAAAGATCAGCGAAACGAGGATTAGGGATGCGGCTATTTGCGTTCTAGAATCGGGGGACTGACTAATGGATTCTACGAGGTCAGCTGCAAGAATAGAGTTGTGTTTGGCTTTGGTGTAGATCGCCATATAGTTGCTGGCTACTTTATTCAGTTCCGGCCAAGGTAAAATGTTTGGGACTATTATCGTAGGCTGTTTGTCTCGGATTGATGCCATGTTTTGTTGAAAATGTGAATGCGCCAACCCTATGGGGGCTTGTCTGCGTAGCGCATCCCCTAAAGTAAGCTTTCCTTCAAGACTTCGTTTTTCAAATTCCTCTTTTTTTCTCTTCGCTTCCTCCCGTACAGCAATTTCACGCTCAATCTCTTCTTTGTTTTTTTGGCAACGCTGTACGATCATGCTTTCGATTTTTTCGTTAATTAGACTTTCATCTGAAAACTTTGAAAATTTAAGTTCTCGCATCAACTCGTCACGCTTTTGAAATTCACTGGGGTCTAATTCATGGCAATGATTGCTCAAAAATATTTCCGCTTCATCAAGCGCGGCAGAATTTATAGTGGTGTTGTACCAGTTGATGTTGCACGCCTTCGCGTCGAGCTTGATTTTTCTCCCGTCCGCAATCAACTGTCGCAGTGCTTTTGATTTCTCATGGAAACTGGTTTGGTTCGAAAATATTTTGGTTATGATGAATGCGCCGAATATGCCCGTGATTGCCGCGGCAGATTGTGAGAGAGTACTAAAAAACCAATTCCAGTCAGTCATGATAAAACTCCAATATGGGGCATTTGCTGCAGGCCACAGCCGTATTCGAGCTGTCAGGTGTCAGATAGCCATTATGCTCTTTGCACTTTACCTGAAAATGCCGATATTTGGAGTATGAGTTTGTTCGCTTGTCAATCTATCGTTGTGACGCTAGCGGCTATGGCTACATCATACTATTACTCAGTGATCCGCTCCCGCTAAAAAAATAAGAGATATCCTGTGGGTAACGGGAAGCCATAGGCCCAGCCCTGGGCGTTGTGGTTGCCGATCTTGATCTCGGCGCGGCACACGGGCTGTACGCTGACCAGTGTCCAACCCTCTGCACCCAGCGGAGCCAGAACGCCCTGGATCAGGTTGCCCTCGAGCAGAGCGGTTAAGTCCGGTTCTAGAATCGGGTCGTGCGACGCGAAAAAACCGGCACCCTTCCGATTGCTCTTGAAGGGGATGGCCACGTGCTCGATGCGATGTTCATAGCGCTTGTTCATCTGGAGTCTCCAATGCTTGGGGTGATCGAACTTGAACTCCCAGCAGCTGCGCGCAAGGCGGCGACATAGTGCTCCATCAGCGAAAGCACCAAGCTGTTGATGGCGAGAATCCTCATAGCCCGAGTGACCGATACATAGAGCAGGTTCAGCTCGTCATCGCGCCGAGAGATATCGATATCCGGGGCAAGTAGATCGGCGGCGAAGTCTTCATAGAGTGAAACGAAGTCCCACTCCAGGCCCTTCGATTTATGCGCAGAAGTGAGCGTGATGGTGGCGTCGAGCTCTTTCTCTGACGTACAGGATCGCAACGCAAGGACCCGTTGTGGAAGGTCTGGGTAGGCCGTGATGATCTTGATCGATCGGAGCATCTCGCTGTCTTGGCTGACCTCGGCGATTTCGACGTATTGGCTGTAATTGCGATAATCGCGAAGCAGTTTCTTGTTCTGCACCAGGTCCTGACGCTCTCGACTGAAGTAGAACAAGTCCTCAAGGGTGCGTAGTGAATAGCTGTTGATCCCACCTACCCAATAGATTTTTGGCTTTTCAGCCACCAGGCTCAGTGCATTTTCGATCACGCCAATCACGGTTCGGTGAATGTAGGTCCGATGAGGGAGGCCTTCCGGAAGAGCCTTTTTGACCTGTGTCACTTCTCCCAGGCCCTGGAGCTTTCGAGTCTCGCCTTTGAAGGACAGGATGATGTTCGCCACATGAGCAACCGCAGAGCCAAATCGGAAGCTTTGTGTCAGGTAGTGAGCCTCGGCATCTGCCATCCAAGGCGCGCTAAGCGCGTCTTCAGCACCGCGGAAACGGTAGATCTGCTGGTGACAGTCACCGACAGCAACCTTTCGAATGCGTTGGATGGACACGATGTCAGCAATGACGGGGTTTACATCCTGGGCTTCGTCCAGCAGCACGCAGTCGAAGCGTTGGCTAAGGTCGGGTTTGCTCAGCTGGTACAGTTTCAGATAGCCGTCGTGGGTGATCTGCACAGCCGAGTCCTGCAGGTCGGTCATGCGGTTCCAAATGTGCTGCGCGTCAGCAAGCCCACGCTTTAGATACTGCTCCTGAGCTGTTGTCAGCCAGGAGCGATCACGGAATCTTGGGAAGTGATTTCGTCCAATGTGATCGTCTGCACTGGCCATGTAGTTGTTGACGGTGCTGACCACATCCCTGACAAGTTCCCAGTCCTGGGAATTGAGTGCACTGGCAACGTCCGTCAAGCGCAGGTTCTCCGTCTGCTTATGACTGAATTGCGTGCCATACACGGCGTAAGCCAACCCATGAGCAGTCTTGTTCACCACATTCCTGGGAAAGCGGCCTTTGGCTGCGATCTCCACCGATTTGTTGTAGCAGAGGTAAAGGATCCTGAGGTTCGAGTGTTGTTGCGCGTATCCCACAAGCGTGGTGGTTTTACCGCTGCCAGCCCCGGCCTGGATCAGCAGCTTCTCAGCATTTGAACGAATAATGGGGAGTTGCTCTTGGGTCCATTGCATGACGCTTCCTCACAGGTATTTCTTGAAGGTGCCGGCAGTGATGCTCACCGCGATGCCCAATAGGGCCGCGCAGGGGAGCAGAACCAGCATCGGGCTGATGCTGATCGGGAGGGCTAGGTAGAACGTCCAGGGAAAGATGGCCAACGGTATGATGGTTCCGCGTGCCTTGTGGTAGAGGTAGCTGGATTCCCGACCCGCGCCGAACCTCCGCAGATCACGGCGAACCAGGCCATCGACCAAGCCAGTGAACGCGGCCAGGGCGAACAGAGGAATGGTCAAGGCAAGGACTACCAGGCGCACGCAGAAAATCAGAACGGTGAACAGGGCCGCCAGGGCGTAGTTCTGGATGGTCGTCACACTCTGCGCCGCCAGATAGCGCACATCCAGCTCGCCCCGGGGGCCTGCATTGGCCACATTTTCCATGCCCTGGACCCAGCTGAGCATCCCGGTTTTTACCACCAGCCAGCTGTAGGCCTCGGTGACCAACCAGGTGGCGGTACGGCCGGGCTCCTGGACGATGGCACTGTGCAGGAACCCCTGCGACAACCAGCTCAGCTCTGTCATCAACATGTGTTGGCCATGCCGCCACCCGGCCTCGGGCCAGAAGAAATAGAGGCAGATCCCGTCAACTACGATCGCAGTGAACAGCGATCCGAACATGACGCCAAGGAAGTAGAACGGGAATCCGATAATTTTGCTGAACAGCGACTCCTGCTGTTCTTGCTGATGCTGCGCCCGCTTGGAGACGTCATCTGCTGCCATGGCCTTCCCCTCACGCTACTTCGTCGGTTGCGACATGACGGAAGTCGTCCACCAGGTCTTCAGGGAGAGCGGATTTAAGGTCTTGATAGCCAGGCGCTTCCCACCATTCGCTCGAGGCTGCAGCCGATCGGCGCATTCCCGTCGCGATGTCTTGCAGGCTGGCAGGCAGGATATCGTCAGGGTCGTTTGCCGGCAGTGGCATCCGGATCTTCCACAGGTTGCCGCCCTCGATCAGGGCGAAGCATTGGCCTTTGGGCAGGCCCACGACGTGCGCAGGCTCGATCATCGGCACACTGGTCAGCTGCACCGAGTCATTGGTGTTCGAGGTGAACGCCGTTTTGCCGTTCACTGAGTCGTTGGCACTGCTCGCGGGGGTGCTGTTGTAGATCTGCACCTTCGGTAGTTGATTGGTGAGCAGCTCGGCCGTGGCGGTTTCGCGCACTCGCAGCATGAAGAGGTTGTTGAAGTTGCCGATCACCTGGCCGGCCTTCGCCTTCGAGCCGATCTTCGCCTCGATGTCGCTCAAGGTCTGGGTGTAGGCGGTTACCTGAATGCCGGCGCCGCCCGCCTTGTTCACCATCGGAATGAATTCGTCACCGATCAGTTCGTTGAATTCGTCGGCATGGAGGTTGATACGCACCTTGCCACCTGCCATGTGGCCTGGCAGTCCATCGTCGATTCCATGCTTGTAGATGTGGCCAGCGACGGAGACCAGGTCACTGAACATTGAGTTGCCCACAGCTGCGGCGACCTCGGTGTCGGACAGCGCGTCCAGGCCGACATACACCACGGCGCGCTTTCGGATCACCTGCATCCAGTCGAAGATTGGCCGCTGATCGTTGAGGTCCAGATAGTCGGGTGCGAGCAGCTCGGCGATCCGTCCCGTGGTGAGCTTCTCCAGGAGCGGCAGCAGCGAGGCGACGATCTTGTCGAAATAGGTCTTGTCGTAGCGCACGGCGCTGCGTAGACCGTCCATCACGGAGTCGTTGACACGTTTCAGTGTCAGATACTGATCGATGGCCACCACTCGAAATGGGCGATCCTTCATCGCGAAGGACAAGTTCTTACGATCGATCTTCCCCTCCAGAGCGACGATGGTCTCCCAGGCCTTTGGGTCGTGGTCCGCGAAGTACTTCTGGGCGTATTCGATGAACAGCTCGTCAATGTTGATAACGTGCCGGCGGATCTGTTCGTAGTCGGGGCGACGGCCCAGGGCAACTAGCGACTGCGCGATGATGTTGACGAAACGCCAGGCGAACTCGCGAAAGGCTGCCGAATTGCCTTCGCCGGAGAGCTGGCCAGCGATACGCGTGGCCACCTCGCTGATCCGGCCAAAGCGGCCAATGGCGTTGTAGCGGGCGGAAATGTCCGGCCAGCCAAGATGGAAAACATAGAACTCATCCAGGCGCCCGGCGCGCTCGCACTCAACGTACATGCGCTTGAGCAGATCGGCGTCACCTTTGGGGTCGAACACAATGACGACTTCATGATCAGCGGCTTGAGCTGGTTGCTGCCGACGTGCCCACCGATGTCGGGCTTGGCTCCGTCGTCCCATGTGTACCCGGCGCCCACGGCGATGGGTGCGGCGGATGTCTTGTGTGATGAATACCTCGGCCAGGCGTGTCTTACCGACACGGGTCGTGCCGAACACGATGGTATGCCCAACCCGTTCGCCCAGGGGAAGGCTGACATTTTGTTCATCGGGCTCGATACCATGCAGTCTCGGTAGGCCACCCACGGGAGGCAGTGGCCTGGCGGGATTCCAACTGGAGTCCCAACTGGTGAGTTTTGTGATGGCCTTCAGTGGGAAGGGGGCGAATTCCAAGCGCTCTTCAGCCAGCCGCGCCCGGGTGTACAACTTGGTCGGCTCCACATACGACGCGTACTGAGGCAGGTAAGTATCAGCGAGTCGCTGCGTGTGCTTCTGTGTCCAGCGGAAGCCCCGGCCGATGAACAGGCGCTCATTGCTGATCGGCATCTCGGTGCTGGTCATGGTGTAGTGAGGAAGACGCCGGAGGTTGGCCTGGTAGCGCAGGACCACTCTGGCCTGAAGCAGCCGGACAGTGCCGATGTAGGCAAAGCCGAGTGCAGCCACTAACCCGAACAGGGGAGTCAGCGCGAAGGCCCAGGGAGCACCGATGCACAGGGCGGCTGCGACATAACAGACAGCCGTGGTGAACAGCTCGACGGGCGGTCGGAGGAGTGACTCAAGGGTGTAGGTGGCCATGTGGTCACGCCCTCATGAGGTTGACTAGAGAGATGGCTTCGCTGCGAGCCACTTCGATCTGCTCTGGGGTGAGGCGTTCGGCCAGGCGCTGCGCGAAGGCGATCTCATTGATCCCTGACAGCCCGGTCACGCGGCCACCGTAAAGCTCGCTCACGTGCCGGATCTGTTCGAGCATCTGTTCTCGTCCTGGACGGTTTACCGGGTGGCTGATGACCAGCGTGATAATGGGCGAGCGCATCGGGACCTCACTGCTGGAGGGTGGTGGAGGTGATGAGGACCGGATAGTGCTGCAGGCCCAGTCGTACGGCGATGTCGGAGGCTGGTACCGGCATTACCTGCAGGCCCGGTGCCCAGCGTCGGACAACCTCGAGGCGATCGGCGCTGGCGACGTTCACCACCAAGCCCACCGCCTGCAATCGCTGCAGGTCCTGGAGCTTCTGGCTGAGCCACGTTTGTGAGAGCTGGTCATCACCGATCAGGAACATGGGTTGTAGGCCTGGCGCGTTGATCACTCGCCCTTGAACGGTGCCTGGGCGCAGTTCGGGGGTCTCTACGGGGAAGGCACCGGTCGTTTGGAGGCCTGTCACAGGAGGCGGCTGGGTGGGCTCGGGCTCCAGGTCCTGGTAGTACGGCAGCGCGGATGTACCGCCGTAATCAGCAACGACCGTCAATTCCGCTGCGGCGGCACTGCTGATGGTTACGGTAGCGCTGGCCAGCGTAGCGAGGGCCAGGATGGGCAGCGCTCGAAGCGCCCTGAGAAAAGGTAGGTTGCTCTTTGTCATGGAGTCGTGGCCAAGAAATTGATGCCGGTGACGCGGCTAAGGTGCTTCGCGAAGTAGCCGCGGTATCGTGCGGCGGGGGCACCGCCCGCTGGTCGGTGATAGCGGCCAGCGGCATCGATCCAGCTCCCACCCTTAGCCTTCTGTTCGGCCAGAATCTGGGCTGTCACAGTCAGGTTTTTGTAGGGGTCGAGGCCTTCGCATGGCGAGGTATAACGATGCCCGTTGGCCTTGATATTGGTTTGCCCAAGGCCAACGTCGACCCGAGCGGGGCCGACGATTGCGATAGCCATGTTCAATGCCCTGCAGGCATCTGCCCTGGTTGCAAACCGGTAGCCCTTGCCCGCGACATTCAATGTCCAGGGCCAGGGCACGAGCTGACCGCGTAGTTTGGTGCCACTCTCCTGCAGCGCCACGGAGTACAGAACAGCAGGCGGAACGCCGTGCAGGATTGCGATCGACTTGTACGCCGGCGGCGGATCCTCGGCTGCGGTGGCCATGCCAGTGGCAGCGATTATGAGCACCAAGGCCGCCCCGTACCGGCTCACTGGCGCTGCCATTGGCCGCCAACCTGAGTCACTGACGCGGGAAGATCGCCGCCAAGGCCCAGACGGAGCCAGCGTCCCTTGTCATGATTGAGGGTGATCAGTCGGCTTTTAACGCTACTGGGTTCGACCCCGGCGAGAATGGCCCAACGGCGAATCCTCTCATCATCATTCTGGCTCCCGACGAAGTAGAGATCGAACGGAGTCCGGGCAGCCTGAAGTTGTTTGACCTGTTCGATACAGGCCTGGCAGTTCTCTTTCACGAACACGGCCAGTCGACCATTACCTTGTAGGCTCGGCCCGCTCACGGTGGTGTGTGACTGGACAGGTGCGGACGACAGTTCAATCGTCTTCTCCCCTGGGAAGAGTCGTTTATACGCCTCATCAAAGGCCCGTTGATACGCGAGCTCTTTCTCCACTCGCTGGCGTTCAGCCTTGACCTGCAGCTCGGCAAAGCGGCGCCGTTCTTCGTCCGACCGCGCTTCTATGCCGAGGGCAGTCAGAGGGTCCAGGCCTGGACTCCAGATCCCGCGAGGCCCCTGCATCAGTTCCTGATAGCGTTCAAATTCTTTATTTGTGAGCCCCCATTCCTTGGCCAATCGGTCCTGCAGCTTGCTCTGGCCGGCTGCACTTTCAGCCGAGAACTGTTGCTGGCTGCTGGAGGTGTTGCTCGTTGGGGCCGCTACGGCGGGGCCCGCCAACCAACTCCCGGTGGCTGCGACGGCACTACCCGTCAACCAATAGGCACAAGCGATGGAGCAGATGATCTGTCGGTACATGGCTCAGGTCGTCTCAGGGGTGGATGTTCAGGGTTCGGGTTGCGCCGTCGACATCAAATGTGGCTGTACGGTCATTGACGGACTTGAGGTGCCAGGTGCTGCCACTGACAAACTCCCCTGGACGGATCAGGTAGATCTGGCTCAGTCGTGTGCTGCCTGATGGAGCGATGGCGAGGAAGCGTTCGCCGCCGCGGTATTCGAGCCCCACCATCTGGAATGGAGGAGGCGCTGATGGCACAGGCGGCACTTTGGCGATGGCGGCTTTGGGTTTTGGCTTGGGGGGCGATTGAGGTTTCGTCGTGACTACTGCGGTGGCCCGGGATGCCGCCATTTTTTGCATTTTGCCCGTAAGGGTTTCGAGATCGGCTTTCAGGACCACCAGTTCGCTGGCACTGGCTGACGTCCGGGCCATGTCTTGGGCTTGGGCTGCCGCCGCCTGTGCGGCATCGATTCGCATCGCTAGCGCTTGTTGGCTGGCACGGAAATCGTCCATCGAGACCATCGGTTTGCCGGCGACAGTGTCGAGTCGATCATCGATCCCGCTCAGTCGGCTTTGCAGCGCATTAAGCGTGGTTTTATCCGCCGCCTCGGTGACCGTGCTGCGCAATGTTGCGAGCTGGTATTGCTGGTACAGCAAGGCGGCGCCGAGGGCGATTCCCCCCAGGGCGATGAGCAGTTTTTTTCTGGACGGCAAATTTGGCAGGTTCATGGGTGTCCTCTCGAAGCCGAGTACACCCTGGCGCAGATGTGATTCCGTTTCAGCAGAAAATGCTTAGCTCAGCTGCTTGGAATTTTTTAGCAAAGCCGGATGCCATTCCTGCTCAAGGCATCCGTCTCTCAAACCAGGCACATCACCTGGCCTTTGTACCTTAGGCCCACCTGAAGTACTAAAGCGTGTCTTGTTGGATAACTCTTGTTGGAGCGCCCTACCTGCGAACCTTCGCGGACAATTGCCCCAGTAATTATCAAAAAGGCTGTGCAGTGTGTGCTCAAGTTTTAATAGCTTATGAATTGAATCTGATTTCAAGCGGCGAGACGGAGTCCCTGTTATGCAAAGCGATGCAATGCTTTTGGATTGGATGGTTGAGCATGTCGATCTTGTTTGTCGTTATTTAATTACAGATATAAGACCGTCTGAGAGTGTGTGCGAAGCATCGATATGATCATATGCCTTGGTATGATCCTCCGCCTCAATGAAACCATCATTCGTCTTTTCAGCTGCTCCCGCATCTGCCAAAGTTTTGAAAGAAATATAGGCATCTATACAGCGCAATTTCTGCTGCTGATCCACAGATTCGTCAATGAGCGATGGGATGCAGAACTTTTGCGCTAGCGGAATATGCCCACTCCAAAAGAAATAGAACGGTTAGGTAGAGTATAGGTAGCTGCAATAATGAGTGTATAAAACTTGTTGGGGTTTTGGCTATAGCAAATGGAACTCTATTAAGATTTAGAATGCAAGTGAGCAAAGCAATCTGGTGAATCTACGCCCTGATCGTATGCATTGGGCGTGGTGGTTTTTAAGAATCGTCTTATATCAAATCGTCTTATTTTGCATTAATGTCGTAACATGCGACTTAAAACTTATCTCCAACAGATCAATCCTTTACTTTCCAATCCAAGGGCGGTGCGCCGATTGCTATGGATGCTGGTGTTAGTTTTGGCTGCCGGTATTATTGGTGCATCCTATAATTTCTTGTTGTTTAGTTTCAATAACGATATCTCACAGCGGCGTGGCTATATGAGTAGCGCCATTGCAGAGGCTCACACATTTTTCACTAATCGTGAGGCGTTGTTGGAGGCCTTGAGCTTATCGGCAATACCTCAGGCCTCGGCGGGTTCCACTCTTCGCCCACTAAGGCGATCCTCAGAATTTAAACATTATCTTGGCGATATCTCGGATAAGCGTTGGAGCTTCTGGTTGACAAGCCGAATGTCTGCCTATCTGGAAGACAAGGATGTTAACTTGCTGTATGTAGGGAGTGGGCCGCAGGGGCGAGTACTCTGGTTGTACAGCAACGATAATAAAACCGAAGGTTTGCCGCCCAAGCTACTGGAACGACTACGCGAAGCTCTGCTCAAAAAAACGAGTCCGCCTAATGAATTGTGGCTTGCGGAACGTGATGCTGTACGGTCACGTTTGTTCGTATTCCGGCGTCTAGACGAAAGTGATCTCGACTCAGGTTGGTTAGGTCTGGAAATAGACACTCAAACGATATCGCCCGCCTTGGTAGATGCCAGTTCAGGTCAGTTCATGATGTTTAATGGTGATGGCTTATTAGTCTTCACTAATAGCACTGACCAAGAGTTAAATCAGTCGTTACGCAAGCATCGAGATGTCGATTTTTTCGGCCTAGTAGGAAGCGGGCTACTGCCCAGTCACTTAGTGATAAGCAAGCCATTGATGTCGACAGATTGGCAGTTGGTTTATGCAATCAGTCTCATGGATATTTTTGTCGGTCTTTGGAAGCAATTGCTTGGTGCGTTACTGTTTTGTGCCCTGAGTATTGGGTTGCTGGTGGTTTTAATTCAGCGGTTTGAACAGCGTTTTATCGTTCCCACAGTGCAGCGGATACGGGCGGTTGTTGAAAGCGAGATGTTTAGCCGTGATGTAATTGAAACTGCTCCGGTCGCCTTGTGTGTGGTGCGCTGCAGCGATAGGAAGATAGTGTTGCAGAACTATCTAGCTCAACAGTGGTTAGGGAAAGAAAAACATTTTGAAGCGCGAAGTACAGAATGGGTTCGGCATGTTCTTGAGCGAGAAGAAGGCCAGTATAGCGAATACTTTGAAAGCGCTGAGGGACGCCACCTTTACCTTAGCTGCGCTGCTACCCGGTACATGAGTGAGGATGTGGTTCTCTGCGCCTTCAGCGATATTAGTACGCGTAAGCAAATTGAGGCCGCATTAGAGGAAGCCCGGCGTGCTTCAGATGCTGCCAATGAGGCAAAGACTCAATTCCTTGCTACGATGAGCCATGAAATTCGTACGCCTTTGTATGGGGTATTGGGAACGTTGGAATTGCTGTCGCGTACTACGCTGGATCCGCAGCAGCGCGATTATCTCAGAGCTATTCAAGGCTCTTCCTCGACTCTGTTACAACTAATTTGCGATGTGTTGGATGTGTCAAAAATTGAGGCTGGACAACTGGCTTTCGATCTGAACGAATTTAACGCCTTGGATTTAATTCAAGAGGTAATTCAGGGTTACAGTGCGGCAGCAAAAAGTAAAGGTTTACAGCTATATTCTTGTTTGGATCCTCGGTTGCCAGAGAGACTTGTCGGCGATGCTACTCGCATACGGCAGATACTTAATAATTTGCTGAGTAATGCCGTGAAGTTCACGGATTGCGGGCGCATCGTTCTTCGGGTAAAGCTACTAAGTCGCGATGGAGAACGTTCATGTATTTTATGGCAAGTATCTGATTCCGGTAAGGGGATTGCCGAAAAAGATCAACCTTTTATATTTGATCCGTTCTATCAAGTTGAGGGGAATAGCACCAATGTTATCCCTGGCACTGGTTTAGGACTACCTATCTGTCAGCGTCTGACACAGCTAATGAATGGGCAACTAAGGGTGATTAGTGAGCTCGGCTTGGGAACAAGCTTCAGCCTTATACTCCCGTTGGAGGTTGCGCCTGAGCAGGGCATTGCGTCCTTTAATTTACTAGCTCAGCCTATCCATGTCGTGTCTCCCGTCAATGAGCTGGCCCAAACAATCACCGGCTGGCTGTGCCGATGGGGAGCACGCGCTCAAGTAGATTCTATACTGTCTGATGGACGTCATGATGGTGAGTTATTGCTTGAATTGCACCCCGGAGATGTCGAACCTACTGTTTTCAAGAATTGGCCGGGGCCTCGAATAGTAGCGAGTGCTTACGACTGTTGGGAGGCCAAGCCAGAGCTGCAACAATGGCAAATCAATCTCAACGATTTACGCGCACTTCATAAAGCTGTTAGCCAAGCGCAGGGTTTAAGGCCAGATGAAGGCGAGGCGTCACTTCCTGCTAGTCTGCATGAATGTTTGGGGCTGCATGTGTTGGTGGCAGAAGATAACGTAATTAATCAATTGATTTTGCGTGATCAACTTAAAGAATTTGGGTGTAGTGTTGTTTTGGCTAATGATGGCGAAGAGGCTTTGCATCATTGGGAGCGCGAAAATTTTGATCTTGTTTTAACAGATATTAATATGCCCGTTATGAATGGGTATGAACTCGCCCGGGCTCTACGCAAGCAAGGCTGTGATTTACCTATTATCGGCGCTACCGCAAACGCTTTACGTGGAGAGGAAGAGTTATGCTTAGCGGCGGGGATGGACCGCTGCCTAATAAAACCCATTAATCTCCAGGTCTTAGGTAGCTGCCTAGGGCAGTATAGAGGTAGGCATGTTGAAAAAATTTAATATTTTGATTGTGGAAGATCACCCGTTTCAGCATATGTATATTCAGCATCTTTTTAGTGAGCTTGGTAGTTTTAACCTAGAGACTGCGCGGGATGGCAAAGAAGCACTAGAGTGCATGCGGAAGGTAAATTTTGATCTTGTTCTAACCGATCTGCTAATGCCAGGTATGGACGGCGTGCAATTTATCCAGCATCTTAATGAGTTACCTCAAAAGCCTGGGCTGGCAATAATGAGTGCTGCATCTCGGAGAATGCTTTTAGCGGCTAGTCTAGTTGCGAAAAATCTTGGCGTGGACGTGCTGGGCTTGATCTCGAAGCCGGTCGAACCTTCTGCATTGCGTAGCCTAATTGATCAGTTGCATTTGCGGTGTCAATCTATCGCCATTAGTACCCCATCGGCCTTTGAATTCGATCGCCTGACCTTGCTAAATGCTCTAGACGGTTTTGCTTTTCAAGCCTGGTTTCAACCCAAAAAATCCTTAAGCAATGGCCGTATTGTCTCCGCTGAAGCTTTGGTGCGCTGGATCCATCCGGAAAAGGGTGTGCTTTTACCCGCAACATTCTTACCAGCAATCAATGCTTTTGGCTTGGAGGAACGGCTTTTATGGGTAGTGCTAGAGCAAGCAATAGTAGCTCAAGCGCTCTGGCGTGACCGAGGCTATGACATACCAGTATCTATTAATTTGCCGACGCACCTCCTGAGTAGCCATGATTTAGCTGACCGACTCCTAGAGTTCGTTCTGCGTCATCAGGGGATCCCTAGCAAATTATGCTTTGAGCTTATGGAGTGCTCTGTTCCAGAGCAGTTGAGCAATTTTTATGCTGGCGCCTGCCGACTTAGAATGAAAGGTTTCGGTTTATCTCAAGATGACTTCGGTAAGGGCTACAGCTCCTACATGAGTCTCGTCTCTACCCCGTTTACGGAGCTTAAGATCGATCGTGCACTAGTCCGGCGCTGCCATGAATGTGAAAGCTTGACATCTGGCCTCACTAGTATTATAGCGCTAGGCCGTAAGCTCGGTCTGACTGTAGTCGCTGAAGGCGTTGAGACAGCTCAAGAGCTTGAGACGTTACGCAAAGCTGAGTGCAATCAGGTGCAAGGTTTTCTTATTTCGCACGCTGTGTCCGCCGAGCAATTCCAGGTCTTACTCCGTAACGACGGTCCCCCGGCAAACAGATAATCTAACCTTGCTCTATTGGAGTAGCTTTATCGGAGGTATTATCGTATTCGACGAAACTACGGCCGAGGCTTCTGGACACGATGAAAAAGTACTATGCGATGCTGGAAAACCTCAGTCGCAGTTCGTTACGCCTTAATAAAGGGATTAGCGTGCTATCCGGCTTACTGCTGCTTTTGCTGGCCTTTAGTGCCTGGTCATTCCATCGCTTAGTCGATGAGCACTATGACACAGTGAAAATCCATTTTGCGCGACTGATGGAAAATGTCACTGAGCAGGAGAGTTTTCTAGGCGCCCTGGTACAGCAGTCCGTGAATGGCGAATTGCTAAAGCGTCAACGTCCGATTGATCCAGTTCTCGATCTCAGGCCAGAGGCCGGCCCGGATATATATGAAGGCCAGGCGTTTTCGTTTTCCCTACCCTTCAGCATAAAGCTCGACAAGAATCAATTGGGCGATCGAGAGATTCCTCGCATCTTCAGCCTGGGGGCAAATCTTGCAAGTTTTTATAGTCATTTCTGGTCAGCCTCATACTACCGCTCTCCACAAGTGTTTCTGTTCGCTCCTGACAATGAGTATGACATCGCTGTTCCTGGTGCGAGGCGGGGCCGCGGCGAAGCTGTTGAGGGCGAGGAAGCATTCGGAAAGTTGATCCGCCAAGTTGCCGATCGCCTTCCGCAGCTGGCGACTTGGCCACAAGATCAACGAATTCTGTGGCGGAGCTATGTTGCGAATCCTGATCGGGAGTCACCACCGCGTGTATTGGCTTATGTCCGCATCCCGGTATCTCCAGAGTACGCACAAACTGAAGAATTCCGAGTGGCTTCTTTAGTAGATCTTCCTCAGATCAATGACTTCGAACGGATAATGGCCTGGACGGTATATGACCGCTTCTCACTGGTAGACCGGACTGGTACGACGCTTCTTGGTGAGACGGTTCCTTTAGCCGATTTAAATGAAGGTCTAAACTTTAAGAGTGAAGGTTTGGTATTCCGCCTGCACGACCAATCCAAACGTGGATGGACTGCAGTATATACAGTAACTTACCAACATTTCTTCCGCTACGCCTTCTGGTCTTTGGTGAGTCTCGTTATAGGCGTTTTAGTAATCATCGTGCTCGGCTTGGTTGCCAGTCGCTGGTATAGACAAAAAGTAATTTCACCCGCTAAGGCAGCACATCGGACAATTGCGGAGAGTGAGGCTTTCAGTCGGGTAGTAATTGATACCGCGCCCACAGGTCTATGCGTCGTGCGTAATTCGGACCATGCAGTTTTGTTAGAGAACCAGCTAGCCCAACAATGGCACGGCACGGCTGAGCTGATCAACACGCTTGCGCCTGAGTGGGCGTGCTCGACTAGCGGCAATAGTCGAATACAGATTGAAGGTCGTCACTTCCAAATCGGCTTCGTTTCGACTCGATATAAAGGCGAGGATGTTAAACTTTTTGCGCTCAACGATATCACTCGTCATGTGGAGGATGCTGAGGCACTCGAAAGTGCCCGGAAGGAGGCTGACGCTGCCAACCAGGCAAAGACCTTGTTCCTTGCTACTATGAGCCATGAAATTCGTACGCCACTTTACGGAGTATTAGGGACGCTTGAACTTTTAGGCCTGACTCAGCTAGATGCACGGCAAACAGGCTATCTACAAACTATTCAACGCTCCTCTGCGACGCTTTTCCAGTTGATTAGTGATGTCCTCGACGTGTCAAAAATCGAGTCTGGACAAATGGCCCTTGAGTCCGTCGAGTTCTGCCCGCTGGATATGATTGAAGACACGTTACGTACCTACAGTGCATTCGCTCAGCGCAAAGGCCTATTGTTGTACGCTTGCACAGATGCCCGTCTACCCGCGCTGTTGATAGGCGACCCCATTCGCATCCGGCAAATCCTCAATAATCTGCTTAGTAATGCCATAAAGTTTACCGACATGGGACGGGTGGTGTTGCGCACTCGCATACTGGAATTGAGCGAATCTCAAGTTACCCTCGAGTGGCAGGTAACCGATAGTGGAATCGGAATCTCTAAGATTCAGCAGGCTAGGTTGTTTGAAATGTTCTATCAAGTTAGCGACGCATCCAGCGAGGGCGGTGCAGGACTTGGTCTCTCCATTTGCGGTTCGCTGGCGGAAATGATGGGCGGACAAATCAAAGTGGTTAGTGAGCCTGGCTTAGGAAGCAGTTTTTCGCTCAAGGTGACTTTGCCTCTAGTCAACGGCTCATCAGCCGGTTACGAGATGGCGGTGTCCGATTCTACGCCGGTATATGTTCGAGCACCGATTCCAGAGTTAGCGCAGCACTGTGTCGACTGGCTACAACGGTTGGGTCTCTCCGCGACCTTGACGATTCCAACGGAGGCACAGAGCAATCCCCATGCCCTGCTGGTCGATCTTCTGGATGGCACGCCTATCGCCGCTTGGCAGGGGGCGCGCATTTGTGCCACTGACGACGGACCCACTCCTGGAGCATTCATCGATGGTTGTTGGCGAGTGGACATGCATGATGTCCGCGCCCTCGCACAAGTCATTGCCCAAGCCCGCGAGAGCGGGAGTGGAGGAGGGGCAATGGTACGCCAGGAGCATGCGCTACTGCGAATGAATATCCTTGTGGTAGAAGATAATCCGATTAATCAAGCGATTCTGAAAGAACAGCTCGAAGCGCTGGGCTGCACTGCTGTAGTCGCAGCCCATGGCGAGCAAGCCCTACAACGATGGCAGCCAGGAATGTTCGATTGTGTATTGACCGATGTGAACATGCCTGTGATGAACGGTTATGAGCTTGCGAAGACGTTACGCCAGCTCGATGCCCAATTGCCAATTATAGGCATTACTGCTAATGCATTGCGGGAGGAAGGTCAACGATGTGTCGAAATGGGCATGAACGCTTGGATGGTGAAACCTTTAAGCTTGAAGGTACTTCGTGCCTATCTGGTGCGATTATGCCGGCCTAGTCTAGAACAAGAATTGAATGAGGAGACTGTTGAATCTCGCTTGGAGCCTCGTATGGAAAGCTCTGCGTCCGAACAAACAGATAACGTGAAGCTATCCCCTGCCATGCGGAAACTATTTATCAGCACCATGCACAAAGATGTGCTGAATGTACAAGAAGCTTTAAAGCAAGGAGATAGCCAGCGACTCGGGGAGCTTCTGCACGGCATCGCCGGTGCCCTAGGTGCGGTCCAGGCAAGGACATTATCCGAAGAGTGCTGCGCAGTAGAAAACGCTCTGATAGACACGACTCTAGACGCGCCCCTGGCTAAGCGCGTCTACGATGTCCTGAGCAGAATCGAAGCAATCATTGAACGGATCGAACAGCACCCCTGACACGAGCTTAGGAATTTTTACACTCACCGAAAATGGATCTTCTTTTATGGAACAACTTAAGGTAGTTATTGCCGACGACCACCCCATAGTGCTGCTAGGTGTCCGGGAGTTGGTCGAGCGTGATCATCGTTTTTGCGTGGTAGGTGAAGCTGTGTGCTCGCAAGGATTGATAGACTTGCTGGAGAAGCAGCCAGTGGATTTGGTAATTTCAGATTACAATATGCCTGCCAATTCGCCTTATGGTGACGGACTTAAACTGGTTACATACCTCAAGCGGCACTATCCGGCAGTCCGTATATTGGTACTGACGATGATTTCGAATCCACTTATTTTGACACAGCTTTCTGAAATTGGAGTGGACGGTATAGTTCAGAAGAATCAAATGCATGGCGAAATAGAAAACGCACTGAATGCTATAGCTACAAATAGTACTTATCGCGCCATGTTCAATGATTCTAGCGAATCAAAAGCGCAGGCCGTAGATTTGCGGTTTGGGGCACTTTCCCCCAAGGAGTTCGAGATAATAAGACTTTTTGCTACAGGCCAAACTGTTAGCGACATTGCAAGAAATCTCAATCGTAGTAAAAAAACTATCAGTACGCAGAAGGTTTCAGCAATGCGCAAGTTAGGTGTGAGTTCTGATCAGGACTTGATCGCATACTGTATTGAGTGCAATATTTTTGGCTGATTAGATACTGAGGTTTTTAAGAATCGTCTGATGTTATTGTGGGGCGACCTGGATTATCTTGAGCGTGCATTTTAAATGCAGCACTTATCTCTAATCAGATGGACATCAAGATGAAAAAGTTTTCCCTAGCCGCACTGACCCTGTCGCTGCTCGCCGCTTCCGCCGGTGCATTTGCTGCAGACGCTACCGTAGGCGGCAATGGCAAGATCTCCTTCACTGGCGTAATTAACAACGACGCCTGCTCCGTTGACGGTGCTAACAGTGATCGCGTGATTGCGGTCGACATGGGCAACGTTTCGATTAAAGACATGGGGACTGCCGAAAGTCCTGCGTCGGGACGTGTAACTGGTAAAGATTTCAACCTCAACGTCAACTGCAACGTGGGTACAAAAGTATCCATGATTTTTGATCCTAACAGCGGCGGCTCGGGCCTGGTAACCGGCAAGAGTGTATTGGCTCTGACGAAAGGTACCGGTACAGCACAGGGCGTTGGTATTGCCCTGCTCGACCATGCGGGCAAACTCATTGACCTTCGCTCGCCAGCCAACGCCATGATCCAAAGCGAAATCCACGGAACTGGCGCCCAGGGTGGTGATGCAACCTTGAGCTTCTCTGCTGCCTATGTGACCACCGGCGCAGTAGGTACCGCGACTGCGGGTCGTGGTGATGCAACTCTGCCGTTCATCCTGCAGTACGAGTAATTATCAAGCAGGTTCCCCCGCGCGCGAGGCTTAACCGCCTCGCCACTTCCAATCTCGCAAGGTGTGCCACCATGTTGCGTCGTTCTCTGTATCCTGTTCTCGGGTTGCTGGGCATGTTCGCTGCCGCCCAGGCAACCGCTAGTATCTCTCTTAGTGCTACACGTGTCGTTTTTGACGGCGCGCATAAAGAAGCCAATGTCACTGTCCGAAATGGTAATCAAGAAGTATTGATTCAATCATGGGTGGACAGTGGTGAAACTGGCCTTAAAGAGGTACCGTTTGCAGTTACCCCACCGTTGGCTAGGGTTTTGCCCAAGCAAGAACAACTTCTGCGCATACTATTTGAAGGGAAAGGTTTACCAAACGATCGCGAGTCTGTCGTTTGGCTGAATGTTCAGGAAATTCCTCAGGCTACTTCAGAAGCCAACACATTACAGTTGGCAGTGCGCCAACGAATTAAGATTTTCTACCGTCCTGCCAACTTGCCTGGGAATGCTCTCCTGGCACCTGAACAGTTGAGTTGGAAAATAACTAAAGAGTTGGGTAAGCCTAAGTTGGTGGTTGAGAATCCGAGTTCGTACCACGTTTCCATGGCTGACATCGAGATCAAACAGGGCAAGCAAACCGTGTTTAAGGCTGATTCAACTATGGTCGCGCCAGGTGAACGTAAAATCTTTTCCTCGGCTGTTTCCCAGTCAGAAGGTGCAATGAGCCTGACCTTTAAGAGTATTAACGACTACGGTGCTCAGAATAAATATTCTGCCCAGCTGGGTAGCGCAAATCCAATAAGTGCCAAGCCTACCGAGCCTTCTATTTCTTTCTAACTCGCAGCAGTTGTGTTTTGCGCGCCTATTTGCGTGCGGCCTTCCCGTGTCCAGTCCACGGGTCATGAAATAGGTTTGTGATATGAATCAGCCCATCGCCCTCCACCGAAGTATCAGCGTTAATGAAAATGTGGGGCACAACAATGCCGCTAACTCGCTTTGGAAACGAAGCGCACTTTCGCTGGTCATCTGTGCTTCTATTCCTGGCTTCGCTGACGCTGAAGTGACTGAGGTCGATAAGTCGCTGCAAGGATTCAATACCACCTTCCTGCAAGGCGCCCAGTCCTCTGTGGACTTGCAGCTATTATTATCGGCTAATAGCGTATTGCCTGGCACCTATCGTGTCGACTTATACAGTAATGATGTGCTTGTGGGGCGGCGCGACATCGATTTCAACCGCAACGTACAGACCGGTCGGGTAGATCCGTGTCTGACTTTAGAGTTGATCGAGCAATTGGGTGTCGACATGGATAAGCTCAAAGCCCAGGGGCATCTCGACAGCGCCCGGGCTTGTTACGATTTATCATTACTTATTGATCAGGCAAGCTTGAGCTACGATTCTAACCGCCTGCGACTGTCTGCCAGTATCCCCCAGCTTGCTATGAAGCGGGGGCTACGTGGCTATGTCGATCCGCAGCTTTGGGATGCCGGTGTTGCTGCAGCATTTTCCAATTATCAGTTTAGTACTAGCCGTAGCGGATCTGATGGCCAAACGAACACCGCGAATAATTTGAGCCTTCGCAATGGTATCAATCTGGGAGGATGGCGACTGCGTAACGAGTCAAACTTTAGTAGTGGAACTGGACGTCCCAACAAGTTCCAGAGCAACCGCAGTTACTTGCAGCACGATGTGACCGCGCTCAAGGGGCAATTCAGCGCCGGCGATATATTTACTGATACTGACCTTTTCGATAGCGTTCGCTACCGCGGACTCAAAATAGCATCAGATGAAGGCATGCGTGCCGACAGCGAACGGGGTTACGCGCCGGTAGTAAGAGGAGTGGCCCAGACAAGCGCCACGGTGGAAATTCGTCAGAACAACTACCTTCTGTACACCACCAACGTACCGCCTGGGCCCTTCGAAATAAGCGATATCTATCCTAGTGGCTCCAACGGTGACCTTGAAATTACCATTATCGAGGCAGATGGCCGTCGTCGGGTGAATGTGCAGGCATTCTCCAGCTTGCCGTTGATGGTACGACACGGGCAAGTAAAGTACAGCGTTTCTGCTGGACGCTATAATAGTAATAGCGATGGCTTGGCCACACCGCAGATGCTTAGCGCGACGTTGGCTTATGGAATTACCAACAACCTGACTGGCATCGTTGGTATGCAAGCTACTGATAACTATAAGGCACTAGCTGTGGGTAGCGGCCATAATACGATGCTGGGTGCTTTTTCCTTCGATGTGACTCACTCCTCGAGCCAGGCCCAGGGGCGAAACACTCAGGGGAACAGTCTGCGCGCACTGTATGCAAAGACCTTTACAGGGACAGATACCAATTTCACCCTGGCGGCGTACCGCTATTCAACGGAAGGTTTTCGGAGTTTAACTAATCATATTGAAGATCTGAGCAGCGACGTCCGTAAGCGCAGTGGCAATTCTAAAACGCGTACCGATCTCACAGTGAATCAGAGCTTGGGACGTAACCGCGAGTTCGGCAACTTGCACCTTACTGCAACAGATCAGCGCTACTGGAATCGTGGAGGCTCACAAAGTGTTTCGGCGGGTTACAGTAACAGCTGGGGTGATGTTACTTATAGCATTGATCTCAGCAAGACAAAGGATCTTGGAACCTCAGGCGCATCGAGTGATGATACGCAGTTAAACTTATCCATGTCTTTCCCTCTAGGCAGTCGAGCCCGTTCTCCACGCGCGTTCATAACTTCTAGCACACAGAAAGGAAATGAAACCACTCAAGCGGGTGTCAATGGCTATCTGTCAGACTCCAATGAAATCTTCTATTCGGTTCAAGGTGGTCACAGTCGAACTAGCGGTAATTCTGCTTCGGCGAACCTAAACGCTCGCACTTCGATGGCTGATATTAGCGTTGGATACAGTCAGGGACGCGGTTACGATTCTCAAAACTTGAATGTTGCGGGTGCAGTTGTTGCGCACCAAGGTGGAATAAACCTAGGTCAAACTGTGAGTGAAACATTTGCTTTGGCCGAAGTTCCTGGGGTGAAGGGCGCGAAGATCAGCAATTTTAGCGGGGTGGAAACCGGACGTAATGGCTACGCAGTGATTCCCAGCGCTCAACCGTACCGGGTTAATTGGATGAGTCTAGACACCCGTGATCTAGGGAGCGACATAGAGATCGAGAATGCCACACAGCAACTCGTACCGCGTCGTGGTGCGGTTGTGCTGGCCCGCTATATAGGAAAATCCGGTCGCCGCGTGCAATTCGAGCTTTTTGATCACCGCGGACAGCTCATGCCATTTGGCGCATCGGTAGAGGATGCCGAAGGCAAACAATTGGCCATTTCCGACCCAACCGGAAAAGCGTTAGTTCTTTTAGAGAAAGATACAGGCCATCTAAAAATTAAGTGGAACGAAGGTCAGTGCACGGCGCCCTACGACCTTCCAGAACGTAGTAATCTTAACTACGAACGCCTTCGGTTGCAGTGTCAACCGTAAGTAGAGGACATATAAAAAAATTGTATAGGAGACCGGTTTGTGAAGACATTAGAACAAGCTCAGATACTGCAGTTAAAGTTAATAGAGTCAGCCGCTGTCAATGAGAGCTGCGCAAAGGATTTGATGGGTATTTTGCGGAAATTGAGCTATGCCGAAGCGAACAACATTATCGATATTATTAATCTACTTAATATTGAGGCTGACCAACTTCGCGTATTGTCAAGGCAAATTACAACCTTGCATTGATTTCTAGTTATTGCGTGGGATGTTGCTATTGGTCATTTTCCTGCAACCTACAAAGTATAATCCTTGCTGACGATTGTGCCTTGACTATCTCATCTTTCGTGCGCAGTGTTGTACAACTTTGAATTAAGAGTAAACTCCTTACCAGGGCGTAGCCCTGGTATCAGGCATAGTATTATTAAGCTGTTTAGAAATAGGTACAAGCTAGCGCGATGGTAATTATCTCAAGGTGTCGTATTCAATTAGTTATAGGTATTTGGGAATCAAATCTGAAATCTGGCTACAACCGAATCGAGCCCGACAGCTAACTCGGTGAGTTGTCCACTTGCGCTGCGCGTGTGCCCAGCGGTTGCTGTATTGTTTACTGATAGTTCACTAATGTTGATTAGGCTGCGATCAATCTCCCGTGCTACTTGGGCTTGTTCTTCAGCTGCACTTGCAATCATCAAGTTGCGCTCGCTAATTTCAACGACCACCCTGTTGATTGTTTCTAGTGTATGTCCCGCTCCTCGAGCGATCGCAAGCATCTCTTCTGCATTCTCCGTGCTGTATCGCATAGAAGTTACTACTTGTTCGGTTCCATTTTGAATCAAGTCTATAATGGTTTCAATTTCGTTTGTGGATTGCTGCGTACGATATGCAAGAGCACGGACCTCTTCTGCAACCACTGCGAAACCCCGGCCAGCATCACCAGCACGAGCTGCTTCTATAGCCGCATTGAGCGCCAATAGATTGGTTTGCTCGGCAAGGCTGCGAATAACCTCTAAAACTTTGCTTATATCTTTCGAATTGGTCGCAAGTTCTCCAATGAGTTTGGCACTTTTCTGAACGTCTCCAACAACGCCCTCAATGGCTGTAACTGTCTCTTGGACTTTACTCAAACCATCATCTGTAGATCTGATTGCATCCTGAGTGGCTTGCGAGGTATTGACGGCATTCCGAGCAATTTCCTCTGTTGCACACGTCATTTGGTGTACCGCTGTTACCGCTTGTTCGATTTCCGCATTTTGGTCATGGGAGTCTTTTACGCTAGCTTCAGTAGCATTGCTCAGCTCTTCTCCGGCGCATGCCAATTGATGAGCTGAGTGTGAAATGTAGCTAAGAGTTTCCTGTAGTTTGCACCTCATGATCTCCATTGATTGGAGTAGTCGTCCTGGCTCATCGTTTCCATTGCCTACGATTGGACTAGTTAGTTTACCGTTGGCAATTTCTTCAGTCGCGCGAAGTGAGGCAGAAATAGGTATTGTAACGCTGCGTGTGAATGACCAAACAAATGCTAATATTAATGCGGTCGATAATGTTAAAATTGCTGTAACAAGCTTAAGTGCTAGGTCATACTGTTCAACTGCAGCAGTTCTGGCAGTCAAAGAATTTTGCGCGTTTATGTTTGCTAGGTTTGATAACGCAATATTAATCTTATCTGTGCTGACCCGCATTTCGTCTTTAATTAATTCACGCATACGCTCGGATTGCGAGTCACGGGATAAAGTTATGAAATGCTTTTCAAGATCTCTATGCTTTTCTAATTCTACTGTGAACGCATCATATGCGCGTTGCTCTGCAGTGCTGCTGATTAATTTTCGATAAGATATGTTGGTCTTATTAACTTCGATGTTCTGCATAGACATCTTTTTTATAATATTTTCTTTTGCGCCCCGGGAGGTACTTAGAAGAAGTTGATATTCTAAATTGCGCTGCTGAAGTGTGTGTCTAGTTAGATCATTAACTGCCTGTATGCTGGGTATGCTATCTTGAATTATTTTTTCTGTTGCTGCTTGAATTTTTGCCATCTGGTCCAGGCTGAATACTCCTAAAAAGAGCATAACGCTTCCTATAAAAGAGAAGCCAAAGAGTGCTCTAATAGAAATATTAAACTTCCGTAGAATCATAGTTTTCGTCCTCGAGGTTCTGTAGTTCTTGTTTCCATAACAAGGCTACCAGCATTATCGGACGTGGTTTTTGATTCTTGAGAGCTTGAACGCACTTTCGGATTCGTCCTATGTCGAGGGCGAACATACCGCTGGCATAAGTTCCCAAGCTTCGCTTCGTTGTAAACCTATGGGGTCATAAAGTAAGCAGAATCTGTGATTTATCGAAAAACACTACTTATTTTGTATAAGACTTTTTCTTGAATTATCTGGCGTGATACGTCTCAAGGGATATATTTTTAGAAAAGAGAAAGTGCAGTAAAAAGTCCACAACTGCTGAAAGAACTGTCTTTTCCGAGGCTGGTTAGAGAAGATTGGCTTCTAAGCATATGCTATTAAGTTATATAAAGACATTTCGTCTTTTGTGATGCGCGTCACATTTAGGGGGTTAAGTATTTCGCAAATCGGCTGATAGCTCTTTTAGGAACATGGAAATTGCCTAAAGGAAAGTTGATATGCGTAAATTTAAAAGAACTACTAGCACCTTGGCTCTTTTCTTTGCATGTTTTGGACTCGTAACACACGCGTCCGCTGACGTGATTTCAGCATCTGGTTTAATTAAATTTACAGGGAGTATCGTAGAGCCTTCATGTATCACGACGGTACAATCCACTGGGTGGAGGGTAAATGAATGCCCGCCATTTGGCCGTTTGAGCCAAGTTGCCGTCGAGCCGATTGATAATTTTGGAATGCCTGTGCGAGTAAAGAGAACAACAAGTGCGGATGAGCTCGCAGACTATACTTTGTTGGATGCGAAAGGGGCCGTTGTCACTGCTGGAAGCTATATTCTTATATTTACATCAATTTAGTTTTATCAGAATAGAATCGATTAAATGTTTGCGGTGCTCAAAAAGGAGATCGAGCACCGCAGATGAGTGGAGCAGTGACTTCGGTTAGTAGCGCAGTTTGATGAGTCACTCATAATATCGCGATGACTTCAGTGCGGTTTCAGTATAATTCGACATCCTATTATAGGTATCAATATTTGCTAAGCTAAAAGCGGTAAGTAAAACGTTGTTTCTATTGTTATTTGTAGAAGACATTTACTATTGCGCCTGCATTAAATTTACCCGCTTTGGGGCGGGATGTTGTCCACTTTAACCGAGCTAAAAAGTCGTGCCGATAACTAGTGGCCCCGTGCTTAGGTGTAAGTTCAAACTCTTTCTTGAATGGTATTGTCTTGTTGTTCGCCTGGCTAATCAAGCTGATTCCCACCGAGGGGTTGTCGTTCGGAATTAAAGTTGTTTGATCCGAACTTGTGGTAGCCGTTGTAGGTTCCAAATAACCGCTTAGTCCATATACTGCTGCGCAAGTTCGCTCTTCATTAATTGAAAATGGAATCTCTTTGATAACGGATCCATTCACAGCCGAAGTTGTACCAATTGTACCGAAGTTTATTACGTTGGGCTGGATGGTTATTGAGGATTCACAAGGTAGGTAGCGAAACTTATTGAGTCCCAGAGCGGTTATGTTATAACTAACTCCCGGTCTGACTCCACCGACGCCGTCGAATTGGAATGCTCTATAATCCGCAAGCGGTGTCATTGGGCCTTCTTTGTTTGGTCCGGCAGGAGCCTTCTTCACGAAGAACAAGGAATAGGTCATGCTTTTACTTTCTTTTTGCCATCCACAGGTGTCCCCCTTTGGGCATCCGTACACAGACCAGCCAATATCGAGTTTTCCTCCAGGGAGTTGGGAATACCGATAGTCCCTTCCTTCGTAGGTTACACCAATTTCGATTTCGTTACCTAGGTTAACGTTGTTGGGGTTCATGTAAAAATAAATCTTTTCATCGGGCATGCCCTGAATATCTACCCAGCACTGAACATTTATTCGTTGTGTTGGTTGGCGCCATAGTACTGTACCAGCAGGCAACGAGTTAGGCACAGCTATAGTATCCCTAATGAGGATTCTATCGTTTATGATGTCTGTGCCCGTTTGTGTGCATTTCAGGGCGTAGCTTTGTGGGGCGTATATTAAAAATGGAAAAGCTATTTGAATTAATTTTCTTTTATGCATTTATCTAAGTCCTAGGTATTTGTAATGCTTTAATTGAGCTTATAGAGCGGATATATTGTTTATGGTTTGTAATTGTTTGTGCTGTGCTAATGGCGGTTAATATATTTCTTGGGTGGGGCTGGGTTTTAACATTAAATTTTTAGGCGTCTGGGCCTATTCGATTAGTAAGTCATATCTCCGTCAGAGGGGCTCGAACGCTATATGGAGTTCCAGTATCACTAATGTAGCTATAAGCCACCTGCTCTATATCTTCGCATGGATCTGTAGCGATTTCTGATGTTGAATAGGGGGAGATCATCAGATGCTCTATCGCTTCGCCGCAACTAGTTCTGTGATGATTTTGCAAACTAATTCCGGTAAGTGTTATGTAATAGGGCGAAGAATTTTTAATTGTTACGCTGCTTTTAGACGTCTTCGTCCAGTGCAATTGATCGATGGCGTCTTTGAATGTGCTGGATAGTTGGGGGCGAAAAAACAACTTAAGATTATGACGCAAGGCAATAGCCATGGAGTTTGCGATTTCAACTTTTTTTGGTATCTCCAATATGGTTAATGAGAGGTAGGACTCACGATCCTCAGGTAGGCCAGCGCCCATATATAATACGTCAGTGGTCGCCTTCGCGTTGCTTGGAATTACTAGTAATGGTTTTGTTATTGCCATTGGTACCGGTTTCGTATTGCTCTGATCACCTTGCTCTATTTGTATTTGTACTAGCGCTTGTTCATTGCTGTGATTGACAATGGTGATAGGTAGTTGTTTTTGTTTGTGATTATAAATGAATCGCGTGTAGCCATCGAAAGTGACATTCGCTAGGGCGGAGGAGTTAAGTATAATGTTAATGGCAAGTCCGATCAGGGTGATTCTGCAATATGTAATTAGCTCCAATTTGCAAATTGATCTAGTCTTCGATGTATAGGAAGGTAGGCGGGGCATAAGTAGACTCCTAAGCGTATCAGCCCAGTTGCCGGTGTTTATTTGAAGGAGCCGTTGTCTTCATCAAAACCGGTTCTTCGTTTAATATTTAGTCCTAATCGTTTCGCTGCTTGTTCTCGATTGAGATAAGCACATCGTAGTGCGTCTATACCTTCTTGAGTGGCTGGCTTGATTTGTTGATATATAATTAAGTTTTAAACTCTCATGCCTAAACATTCGTTTCGCGAATAGTCACAAATATTCCATAACTATTGTTGCTTCGGCGTTGGCTGTGCCAGCTGTGACTATATCTGATCCAGAATTTCCGTTAGGAAGCGTTCTGATGTATCTAGCATACATATTAAACCTATAGTCTCTGCCGAAGGAACCTGGCCTGATGGTATAGTTGCGGTTAAGTGCCAGCGGCTGACGCTCTTCGTTCAATATCTGTAAAGCTATACCTTTAGCTGTGGATCGACTATTAAGCGAAATTATTCCATTTGTAATGTTTATGATCGGGGATGAAGGTGTTGGCTTTATGGTGTATACTATGTACGCTAGGGATGCTGAGCAGTTGGTTATTTTTATCGGGATGAGTTTTTCGGGCGATGTGTCGCCGTATTTAGCGAATCTACTGGCGAGGTGCTCTCCCATGTCGATTGTTACATCAGGCACGGTGCAAGTTATCTCGGGCGGTTTCATATCTTTCAGACGTAGACATGGACCAAAGGGGTTAACCGCTCCACCGATACTATTGCCGGCCCTTGCAGTCGAAAGCCCTACGCAAGCATCGGTTACGTCCACCGACTTATGAATGAGAACTGAACCTCTGTAAGGAACATTAAATCCAACTTGTTTCATGTCCTGGAGCATATTTCCTAATGTTGACCCTGGTCGTGTCAGGAACCACCATTGTCGTAACCCTTCGGTTGGGAACGCAGCGGTTCCTCCTCCAGTAGAGTATCTCCATGTTGCGGTCCAAACATAGCACGTATTGTATAAGCCTCCCTCAGAGTCACACTTCCCGGGCGTCGTGTCGTTAACAGACCAATTATCAATGGTGAAATTGTAGCGAATCATATCGCCTTCTCTGGTGGCCCCCCGGCTGGTAACGGTAAATGCTTGGGCTTGGATTGATATCCCTATAGTCATTATGAGTGCTATATTGAATAGCATTTGTGTTGCTCTGGTTGAGTTAAACATTTTAAGTCTCAAGGAATTAGCGGTTGCAAAAAGGTGTCGTATAATGGATCTGGTTTGGGCGATTAGCTATCAGTGATGATATGTATTTTCCAATAATTCTTCTTGCTGTTTGGCTTGTCAGGGTATGTGCCAGTGAAAGGGAATACTCTAAAATACATCCGAGCCGGCCCGCATGTAATCAGACAAATCTGATATTCGAGTGGAGCTTCCTTTTTTGACAGGTAACGGACTCGTCAAGCGGGCCATAGAAAAATTGATAGAAGCGGGTAAGCCTTTGATACGCCTGACAGTTTGGCACTACGGGCGTATCAATACGCTGATCCAGGCCACCTTCTTCCAAAGAGATGGGTATCTAAAGTACTTACCGATTCGTTCTACCAATCAGTGATTCTCTACCGAGGTACCCTATCGTCAGTTCATTGAAGGGCCAAAGTATAAGGAGACGGTCACCCACACTCATTCCACAACGGGCTGATGCACCAGCGGAAGAGCTTGCAAAAGCCTAGTCATCAGTGCGAGGCGGAGTATGATGCTCTGATCACAAAAAGCGGAGCAGGGCGGTGAAAAGGACCATTCAAGGTCTGGCTGAGGCTGGCGATCTGTTGATCCAGCAATGCATAGATGCGACTAGGAAGTACCACGAAGCCAAGGACATGGGCGCCCCGACTGCCGAGGTAGAGCGCCTGAAGATGCTGGCAGATTCGCTGTATCAGGCTGTCACCGAATTTCAGCTGAGGTCTCGCGGCGAAGCCGGCGGTGCCCATCACTGATTCGGCTTGATCAGCTCCGGGCTCTGATTCCGGAAATTGCCTAAAGCTGTAACGCCACCACTCGAGTTCCTCAGTTGGCTCGCTTAGGTCCCGGGCCATTTGCTTGGCATGCTTTAGTCGGGACGCTGTTTCTATGCAGGCTCTTGCTGGCTCAAACCTTTCATCGTGGTAGTGGAGGTTTCTGTTGGTTTCGTTAAAGTTTCGTGGAAATGGCAAAAGTTGTGCTAAAAGCTAAACTCTAAAGACAGCCTGACGTGGAAGCTTTGAGGTGGTCCTGAAGACATGTGGGCCTAGACTTAGCTGGACGCCTTAGCATTCTTTCTCGCCTAAAATGGCCACCCGAAGGTGGCCAAAAGTCATGCGGCGATAAGTTGTCGGGCTAAAGCCATTTCTACTGAGTCTCCATCTTGGTTTAAGGGATCGAGGCCAGACTCTGGAACATCACCGGAAGTGCTCTGAGCCACAGCGATCTTCTTGGCCATCAGCTGCAGACAGGTGATCTGCGAGCTGCCGGCGTAGCCGAAGAAAATCACGCGCACCGGGTGCTTCTGTCCGATCCTACATGACCGCCGCGCTGCCTGCTGCAGGGTGTACTCGTTGTACCCCGTCTGAAGGAACGCGATGGTCGGGAGGTCCAGCAGGTCCAGCCCGGTCTTGACCAGCTCCGGGTTGGTGAGTAGCACATCGACGCCGCGGTCGACCTGGTCGAGAATCCAATCCTCCCGCCGAGCCGTTTCATCCGCCGCCCGCAGTACAGCAACGCGGAGACCTGACTGTTCGAGAAACTTCTTCAATCGGGACATTCACCCAGCGGCGCAGCGCCGATTCAACCAAGTCGAGCGACCGGGCGGCTTCAGTAAGGCTATAGCCCTGGTCGAGCGCCAGGCTAGCTGCCTCGCGCTTGAATTCGGGGGTGAAAGTACGTCGTTGTCTGCTCATCGAACACCTCTGTGTGGCGACCATTTTCGCCTAAAAAGGTGTCCGGAGTTAGTAGATCACTACACCGTAAGCGCAAGGTAGTTTGATTAAAAAATCGCTTTGGACGGCCAAGGCAAACGAGGGCATGAAAGCCGCACCTTGGGAAGCGATAGGAAGAAGGAGAAGGTTGGGATTATGGCGAAATACAAATTGAGCACTTTTCCAGTACGATCAAAGCCAACGATCATGGGAGTGACAACATATTTATTCATTGTAAGTTAATCAACGCGAGCGGGAATGCAAAAAACCGTGAATATCGGATATGTCCGGACGAGCGGTTCCCGAGTCGGCACGATTTGGACAGGCTCATCGCTTTCGGGTTAACTATGGCCAAGACGAGCGGAAAGTCTGTCGAGATTTCGGAGTACAAGGAGCGTACCTACCTTTTTCTGACCATGCCCGATGTTAACGGAGGTGAGCTAATACAGGTTAGTGGCGTGCGCATTAGCTGATTCTAATTCCGGGAAGGTTTGAAGGAACTTGCTCGGTACCCCCCATGGTGAAGAGGGGATTTCGAATGGATATTTTTGTTAGGGAGAACGCTATGTTTGCTGTCGGTACCGCACTACTTGCTGTCGGCTTGGGCACATCAATTCCAGGCATTTGGATTCCAGGCGCTGCCCTAATCGCTGCTGGAGCTATGAAGCGCATGAGAAGCTGATTACTGGCCGCCATATCGGAGAACGGGCTAGGCTTTAGCGAGGGGGCCGTCTGGCAGGACAACGCCTGTAGCTGCTCCCTGGCTGCGGACATGGTAGCGGATAAGGACCGCGTCCATGCCCGCGAACAGGAAGAAGCCGCTGCGGCGGCCCTCGATCAAAGGGCGGTGCAGCAGGCTGCTTGCCGCGACCTGTAGGTGCGTCTTCAGGAGAAGGACCAGGCACTTTTTCATTAATTGCTTCGATCGGGGTAGTATGAAGTGCTTATAAATAGCTCATGATAAAGGAAATTTCTGCATCCGCAGTGCCCGCGACTATGCCGGGACTGTCAGGCGTTGAAGGAGTCGTTCGGTAATAACGGGCCGTTAATGGTATAGCAAAATTCCCTCCTGCATTGAGATAGTTAAAGGTTTGAGCTTTATTTAGGGGTATCGGGTCACCAATTTTATTCATAATTTGTAGTGCTAGACCTTTGGCTGTCGAGCCTTGATTAAGTTTGATGATACCGAGATCCCGGTTCCATGCTGGAGATGTTGATGTGGGTTCTAAAGTATAGTTAACTTTGTTGATGCCGCTGGGGCAGTTTAATAAATTTATATTGAAATGTACTAGTGTAGAAGATGAGCCAACTTCGCGGAATGCCCCTGCCTCGTAATCGCCCATGTTTACTTTCACGTCTGGGGTTTCGCATGAGCTTGCAATAAATATCGCGCTATTTCTCAGCGTAATAGTCGAATTTTTTAACCCGGAAGCCTGGATGCTACCGAGCTCTCCTGCGGAAACCCTTGTCCCGGTGTTAACATTGCCAGTTTTAATAAGCCGTATAGCTGTAGTGACGCGTTCAAATGTCCTGTACCCTGAGCCCTCTGTAAACTCGCCGTAGCCTTTTCGTGCTCTTCCATCCAGTACGTACTGCCACGAAATTCCTGTGTTGCCGATAGGAAATAAGTCTGAGGTGGGGGAGTCGGGACCTCGATCGTTACGGATGCCCCAAGGGTGGGGTGTTTCGCAATAGTATTTATTGTTTGTCGCGTGATAATGCAGAGGCGACTCGAAGATCTGTGTTCCGATAGCTGCGTCGCGTGGTAGTGTTAAAGCACTTGGAAGAGTAATGCTAATTGTTTCGGGTGCGTATGGTGCTGTGTAATAGCAGTTTGCCGCTTGACTGTGTAGCGGAATAGTTAATAGGAGACAAATGCTCAGGTTTCGTTTAAAAAAAGTGAAGTCGGATTTATAAAATAAACTAGAATTCATAAGCCTATATGCTTTGACCGTAAAATCGAAGGCGGAGAAGTTATAGCTACATTTCTCCAAGTACACTCTGACTTAACTGGCCCGGGAGTACAATCAGACGAGTCCCACATTCGCGTCATATCCTCGCAGATGAAGCTGGCTCGATATTCCACGATCCCCTTGACCGCGAGCCGATCCTAGAAAAACGGGGCTTTTCCCGACCGGCGAAGCCGACATGCAGCACACCATCAAGTGGAATCTTTTGCTCCAAGAGCGAACAGGGATGCGGCCGCAGGCGGCCGTGCTGAAAAGCGTTTATTGCCCCTCGATCTGGTCCGAGAGAGCATCCTTGATAGTGAACTCACTGATCGATGTGATCAGGCGTCCGGCATTAAAAAGCCCAAGACGACCCGAGATAGAACGGATGGCCAGCTGGCCGGTGATGTAGATCATGTGATTTCCCAATAAAGCATGGGGAGCTCCTGCGGGAGGCTCCCCGCGAGGTGGTGAATGGCGGTTCAGCAATCGAACAAGGGCAGTCCCTCGAGCACGAAACCGTTGGGGTCGAAGATGAGGAAGCGAACGTCCGCTTGTGCGGCCAAGATAAGGAGTCGTATGACTTCTGGAGGGAATTCCTCCTCCTGCTTGGCCTGGAGTGTTGAAAGCCCATGACCCATGACGTTGCACAGATGCTCGTCGATCCAGGGCGTGCGTATTAGCTTGAAGCCAACGGCATCACTGTCAGGCAGGGTGAAGCATTCGAACAGCAACAACGACGTGTCAGCGTGCTCTGCTAGGTCTTGAATTTCCATCCAGCCTGCCTCTGTCAAATGTCCCGAGCAAATCGCGAAGGCACTGCTGTAACAGCCCGTCTCAAAGGACTGGTCATTGGTGCGTATGAAGGGATTGGCGATCTGAGACATTGTCAGCTCCTTAGGTAAGGAGCCACCGAAAGGGTGGCCCCTCTGGGTGGGTGATGTAAGCGGTCTATCGTGGGTCAGCTGCGTTAATCCGCAACTCGATGCGTACAAAAGGCGGTTCGCCCTCGTTCCGAACGATGTGCAGTGTGAGCGGCACCAGGGCACGTCCACGTCCGGTGCTGAGCTTTTGATAGACCTCGAAGTCAATCGAAGGGGGGTGAGGTTGTTGCTTTAGAACTTGCCAGGCCGCTTGTACGACGCTGGCAAGGCGTTGGCTCATTTCAGCCACGCGTGCGGGGTTTGCGAGAAAGATCGTGCGATTCCAGGCATCGCTGGTCAGCACGACAGGGTAGGTGAGGTAGGCCTCGGTCGAGGCAGGGGGCATGGACATTTGAGGTCTCCAAATTGTGCGAGGCCTCAGTCCGCGAGGATGAGATCCCCGCAGGCAGGTTAAGTTGAAGGCACTCCATCACCGTGTGATGCGATCGCGCTGCCGAGTGCTATGGCGTTCTTGGGAGGGTAAGTGCTTGCGCACCGGAGCCTAAACCCGGGCTCCTGTAGGCACTGTCAACGACAGTGAACCAATCCGGAATTCGGTGGCCTGGCGAATGGATGTCGCCGGCCAAATACGTCATGCGTGACGCTTTTATTGCTGTCTGTGTCAGCAGCGATACCAGCTGTTCCGCTGACTCAGCGGTGTAGGTGTCAGCGACATGTTGCATGCCGGGGCTACTGAAAATGCTGTAGCAGACCGCACGTACAAGACCTATGTCGTTGCATTGCTCTTCGAGAACCGGGTCTAGAATGTGTCCCTCGGTGATGAGGGCGAAGTCGTCTTGGAAGATGCAGGGGAAGCATTGCAGCGCTTCATCAGGAAGGTCTGCCTGACTCTCATGGAGCTGGCGATAGCATGCAGGGCAGTCATCGTCGTACGTGATCTGAAGCTGTCGCTGAACAACAAAGTCGGTCGTGGTTGCGAGCGGGTGTGTGAAGGGGAGATACATCATCGTAGATCCTCTGCGAGGAGGATCACCAGCCGTGAGGATGGTGAGTCCTCAGGCTGGTTTAATCTGCTCCAGTCGCCTTTTAAGCAGCGGCTTGGGTAGGGAACAGTCGGTGCATCAAGGCAATAGCCTCGCGGTCAGCTTGGGCATAACTAGCATCGTCGATGCAAAGCCCGCGCATGAGCGCTACGTGAGCAAACAATTCGCTTTGGGGCGGTGTCAGCAGCTTGTTCTTATCGCGTAGATCTTCGAGTAAGAACTTCCGATGAAGCGCGAGGTGTCCATTTGAGCTCTTACGAGCAGAGAGAGCGCATTGTTCGATGAATGCGTCAAACAGCCATTCCAGATCACCCTTGAGAATGAAGGCATTCGGGACGTCAGGATGGGCGATGAGTTCGAGGTGCTGAATGTTATTCATGGTGAGCTTCCTGAGTATGAAGTTCACCGCCCTAAGGGAAGTGAACCCTAAGGGGATGGGACAGCAATGTCCCGATTCAGATTGAGAGAAGTGCTCCAACACGAAAGGGCATTAGCCCTTAGTGCAGCGAACTGGTAACGCTAATCGTTAAGCGAGAGCGACGACTTTCTTTTCGCTACGCTTGACACCAGCATGCAGAGAGAAACCGCTCAGGCCTGTGAAAGCACAGACACCCAGTACGATATCGCCCAGTACAACGGCGGCAACCATAAGAAGAACGTTCAGTACGAAGAGAAATTTCATGGTGCCTCCTGGGCATTAGGTTTCAAGGCGCCGAGAGTGGCGCCTTGGATTCGATTAAGCAGCCTGGTCGGCTTGCTGTTGATCGTTGTTTTCAGGGAGAGGATGGTCCTGGTCATTGACCTGGTCCGGGTTCTCTTTGGGTTTCGAGTCGTAAACGAGTTCGCCGTTTACTTTGATCCAGTTGATGAAGAGCAGTCGGCCTTTGAGGCTAACGCCAGATTGGCCTTTCTTCTCGCCTTTTTCATAGGTGAACAAATCAGGCCAGATGTCTCCGATACGGAAGGACACAAGGACTTTCTTGTCGGCATCAACGGCAGGCAGGCAGCGACGAACAAGCTTTTCAGCCTCTTCACCAACCACATTGCAGTCAAGGTAGGTGTATTCAGCGCTCTCAGTCGAACCACGAAGGGCTGCGACAGTGACCGCCACGAAGGGCTTACCGCGAGATTTCACTTCACGGATGCGGTTGAGATAACCGATGCCAGTGGTGTGCAGATCGAAGTATTTGGCTTCGTTGGATTGGTTGCTCATGGTGATTCTCCAGTTTCAAAAGTGAAAGCGGAGAAACACTTTGACCCTGGTGGGGAAAGTATTCCCCGCAAGGGTTGGGCATGGGTACAGCATGTTGGAAGGGCTTCCATCAGTCTTGAGACTGATCAATCGCGCTACCGGAAGCTTGGCGATTTTGGGGAGGATCAACACCTGGGTAGGTGGGCAGTCTTTCAGATCATGGCTGCTCGGGCCGGGGTGCTGACGACGTCAGCAACTCACGGGTACAAGCATGGAAACGACGGAATGGGTTGTCAAGCCCCGGAATGAAAAAGCCCCTCGAGAGAGGGGCTGTGGATCAGTGAGCGCGAAGTAGCTTGTGCTTGGAGATCCACCGTTTGATGAGGGGCCAGTTTGCCCAGGCTGCCATTCCCATGCAGCCGAAGAAAACGCAGCCAATGATGATGAGACCGAAGGTGTTCTGGCTCATATCATTCCTCCTGTGTCATCCAGATACCTACCATCCACGCTACCATCCCGATTACGAGGGTACAAGCAGTCAGGATCCGGTGATCGGTGATGAAAATGGAGACCAAGGCACCGGCAACCGCTGTGGTGCCAACCTTTCGCAGGTCTTCTGCTATCGCAGCATACTGTTTCTGCTTCATGGGTTTCCTAGAGCTACTGATGGAGGAAACCCGCCCAGTCGGGAGAGTTTCCCGACTGGGGTGAGTATGGTGCAGATGCTCAGTGAATGAGCGTATCCAGAGGGCCGAACTTCGGCAGTGGGCCAACAAACAGCGTGGCGGCAGCTTTTCGTGCACTGCTGCGCTTACGCTTCGGCTTATCCGGCTTGGCCTCTTTGGTGTTTTCCTCATACCAACGGTTCAGATCGACACCTTGACGCGCGAGCGCGGGTGTCCTGGACAGTTCGTCCCAATCGTTGCGCGTGCTGAGGACAGGCATGGCAACGGTCGGTATGACTGGGGAGGGTTGGTCTCTGTTGGTGGCATCCTTCAACGAGCGAAGGCATGCAGATGCGAATGTGCCAACGGAGTAACCAATGCGGTAAGACATCGGACGGGTCGGTTGAGCAGACATTGCGGTCATGGTGATTCTCCTGCGGGTTGAGGGTACGCGGAGAAACACTGACCCTACGGGGAAGTGTATTCCCCGCTGGGTTTGCGGAAGGGGCTTCTATCGACAGGTGTCGATCGACCGCGCTACCAGAAGCTAAGCGGTCTTGGGTTGGATCACACGAAAGTCGTGTCGCAGCATTTCAGATCCGTGCTGCAGGGCATATCGCTGACAACGTCAGCAAGTCGCGAATTGATTGTCGGTAGCAGTAGGGGGGATGTCAAACGGGGAGGGGCGAGGGAGGGAAGCGAGAAGTGCGGCTGGAAGACCTGAGGGCTTTCCAGCCGTCTCTTGAAAAAAAGTGGAAGAAGCCACCTGTGCGGAATCGTCGATCCCTGGGCATTGATCGTCTCGATTCTCTTCACCTGGCCGTTCTCGTGGCTGTGGCCAGTAATCATGAGGCACGCATCCGCGCACAAAAGGAGCCCTGGATATCACCGGTGGGCGGCCGGCAGTCGAAGAATATACCCATTAGGTAGCCTGAAAACCCTGCCGTGCAAGGTTTTCAGGCTACCCAAAGGGATAAAAAAGAGAAGGGGCCACATTACCAATGTGACCCTTGGATCAAGAAGCACCGAACCTTTTGAAACCCTATGTGCCTATGAGCTCGTTTATCACGAGTTAGACGGCTGCGCGACTAGAGAGAGCAGGGAGACACAGGGAGAATCTCAACAAGATCCGCACGCCCTTCCCGGAGCTAAGCGTGCTTTTGGTTTGGTGTTGGGCGGACCGAACACCGGGGTGCTACTGATGACCGTCAGTAGCCAGCGGGGTGAAACCAAAACTGATGTCATTATGGGTTGCACTTCAGCCAGGATGCAAGGCTTGGTGCGATTTTCCATCTGCATCAAAGGTCAATAAACCGCAACGACAGAGCCGTCAGGAATTGCTGTCGGAATGGCGATCGAGGTGTGGCCGGTCGTAGGTGAGTACAGTACACCTTGCCGATTGATGCCAACGGTCGCTGACTCAGTCTGCTTCGCAAGCACGCCCGGCAGTCCGGCCGGCGGGGCGGCTACATACGTGTACGAAACGCCACCCGCGATGTACGAGGTGACACCACTCGGTTTGACGTACCAAGCCGGGAGGTTTAACGCGGCCTCAGTTGGCGCGCCACTGAATCCTGGATTCGAGTGTGCATACTCGGCGGCGGCGGCACGATAGACCAGTAGATTGCGGCTGAGCGTATCGAGGGTCGCCTGTTCTGAGGTGACATCGGCGCTGTGCTGAGATTGAGCGAAAAAGCCCCCAGCGATTACCAGTATTCCCAGGGCGACCCAGTAAATGTACATATTCAATATCCTGTTGCTTGGGGCCGATTGTAGCGGTGTACAGGCGCTGTGGACTATAGTCCGCTGACGACCATAGTCAACAATCCCAGAATTCCCACCTTGGATCTCGTGATCTCCGGGTCGGACTTTTGGAATTACAACCAGACTCCTCAAAAAAACACAACCAAGCTTTCGGCACCGTGCTGCTGGAGCTGCGTGCTGCGCGGGGCTTTTCCCAGGAGAAGCTGAGTTTTGAGGCAGGAATGGACAGGTCGTACATTAGTCTGCTTGAGCGTGGCCACAAATCTCCAACCCTGGATACCGTGTTTAGTTTGTGTAGTGCGTTGGATATCCCATTCGACCAGCTGGCCAGGCTGTTGCAGGCCAGATTGGAAGAGTTGAATGATGCACGAAACGAAAGAGATGACGTTGGGTGAAGGGCTGATCCTTTATCGGCAAAAAATCTCCATCCTGAAGAAGGGCTATGTTCAGGAGAGCTATCGAATCGCAAGCCTTCTGAAATCGCGTCACGCTTCGAAGAAGATGCGCGATTTTCGTAGTCCAGATATCGCCACGATCCGTGATGAACGTCTCGCCCAAATAAACTCCCGTACTGGGACCTGTATCTCTCCATCTACTGTGCGTTTGGAGATGTCGCTCCTGTCGAACCTGTTCGACGTTGGACGCATTGAATGGGGCGTCTGCGACAGCAACCCTGTAACGAACGTCCGCAAGCCTAAGGCTGCACCAGGACGTGACCGTCGTTTGACGGCTAGGGAAGAGCGCCAGATTCTGAGGTACTGCCACGCTCACCCGACAGCTGATCTTTACGTCTTGGTCGTTCTGGCGATCGAGACGGCCATGCGCCAGGGGGAACTGCTGAAGCTTGAGTGGGAGCACATCAACTTGCAGCGACGGATCGCGCATCTCCCAGACACGAAGAACGGCTCGAAGCGAGATGTGCCCCTAAGCCTCAAGGCCCGTGATGCACTGATACAGTTGGGCGCCAAGACGAAGGGGCAGGTCTTCAGTTACACCGCCAACGGGCTGAAGTCCGCGTGGCGCATCATGCTGCAGCGGCTCGGCATCGAGGACCTCCACTTTCACGATCTCCGCCATGAGGCCTGTTCTCGGCTGTTTGAGCTAGGGACCCTCGACATCATGGAGATTGCAGCCATCAGCGGGCACAAAAGCCTTGCGATGCTTAAGCGATACACCCATTTGAAAGCTGCCAAGCTGGTCAAAAAGCTTGAGGGTAACAAGCATCGCGGGCAACAGGTGGTGATCAGTCATCTCGTCCCGTATCCTGCGGTCGCGAACCAGACCCCAGCAGGTGTTGTTGTTCGGGTTCTCGACTTCGAAGGCATTGTTGGCCGGGGAGCAACAGCTGAGCAAGCACTGCAAAGCGCCCAAGATGCCCTGCTCAGGCACCTGATGGTGTCTCTACGGGATAAGCGACCCATTCCAGCTCCTGACCAGTATTTAGAGCAGGTTGATGACTCGGAGATCATCATGCTGGATCCGCTTTGCCTGAGTACAGCTCAAGGAACTCCAACTGGGCTCACACTTTTTTGAAGCACTTGTGTCACAGCAAACCGTGTGAATTTCAAGCGTGGCATGGCGTTGATTAAAACCTCCTTGCCAATCCGGGGTGTGGAGTAGTGGTGGGGAAAAGGTGGGTGATGTGTGTGGATTCTCTTCTTCCGATCATGATAAAGGCTACATCAACATTCTGCCTTGTAAGGGCTTTGATCCCCGTGTTGCGTGCCCGGGAGGTTACGAGCGAGTCCTAGTTTTCCAAGCAGACAATAATTACCTATTCTCCTGTGTAAAACCCATGTGATTGCCAATCCGGGGTGTGGAAAGGCAATAGCGGAAGGCTTGACGGTCCATATAGGGTTTCAGGCTCATCGCTGGGAGCTTGGGCGATCTGCACACTGAACTACGGAAGTGGGAACTCCAAATCCCTAACT
>NZ_VSJH01000037.1:0-3284 GCF_008124495.1 Pseudomonas sp. CK-NBRI-02
TTGATAGGTCGGGTGTGTAAGCGCTGTGAGGCGTTGAGCTAACCGATACTAATTGCCCGTGAGGCTTGACCATATAACACCCAAGCAATTTGCTTCTGCAGATTGCGGTGGTGAAGACGAAAGAACCGAAAGTTCGCAACCACAACGATCACATATCCGAATTGGCTGGAGTGTCATAAGACAGTCTGGCAACAGAATTTCTTGACGACCATAGAGCATTGGAACCACCTGATCCCATCCCGAACTCAGTAGTGAAACGATGCATCGCCGATGGTAGTGTGGGGCTTCCCCATGTGAGAGTAGGTCATCGTCAAGATTCATTTCGCAAAACCCCTATCTGCGCGAGCAGGTAGGGGTTTTGTCTTTTCTGGTTCCGACCATTTTCTCCTCTGTTGCTCGAGTACTGCCTTTCTGTGGGCCCTTTTCCTATGCAAGCCCCCGGGCCGTGGCTATCATGCCAGCCTAATTCCAAGTCGAGACTGGCATGCTGAAGTTGTTGAATCTCCTCAAGGATGGCCGGTTCCATTCCGGGCAGGCCCTAGGGGAAGCAATGGGGGTGAGTCGCAGCGCCGTGTGGAAGCAGCTGCAGCACCTGGAAAGCGAATTGAACCTTGTTATTCACAAGGTGCGTGGTCGTGGCTATCAATTGGCCGTACCGCTGACTTTGCTCGAGTCTGAGGTTATCCATGAGCACGGCCGGGGCGATCATTGGCCGCTTTGGATTCACGAGACAATAGATTCCACCAATGCCGAAGCTCTACGTCTTATTGCTCGGGGCGAGTCCGCGCCGTTTCTCGTTTTGGCGGAGCAACAGACAGCTGGCCGGGGTCGGCGCGGGCGCCAATGGGTGAGTCCTTTCGCTGAGAATCTCTATTACAGCCTGGTTCTGCGGGTCGAAGGCGGCATGCGCCAGCTCGAAGGGCTGAGCCTGGTCGTAGGATTGGCGGTCATGCGCACCTTGCAGGTGTTCGGTTTGGATGCTGCCGGCTTGAAATGGCCGAATGATGTGCTGGTGGGAGAGCGGAAAATTGCGGGCATCCTGTTGGAGTTGGTCGGCGATCCTGCAGATGTATGTCATGTGGTGCTGGGTATCGGTATCAATGTGAACATGCAGAGCAATGACCGGGTCGATCAGCAGTGGACTTCGATGAAGCGTGAGGTAGGTGGGGCAATCGACCGCAACCGTCTGGTCGCGCAACTCAACCAGCAACTGCAGCATGAGTTGGCCCGTCATCGTCGTTACGGGTTTGCGGCATTCCAGGAAGAGTGGGAGCAGGCAAACCTGTGGCAGGGGCGCACAGTGTCCCTGATTGCAGGTAGTAACCGTATCGATGGTGTGATGCTTGGGGTTGATGGGCTAGGCGCCTTGCGTCTCGAGGTCGAAGGTGTGGAAAAGAGCTTTAGTGCTGGAGAGCTCAGTTTGAGGTTGCGTGATGATTCTTGAGCTCGACTGCGGAAATAGTTTCATCAAGTGGCGTGTAATTCATGCCGGCGATGCGACCATTGTGGGTGGAGGCATAGTCGATTCTGATCAGGCACTGCTGGCCGAAGTGTCAGCGTTGCCTTCCGTGCGCCTCAGTGGTAGCCGGATGGTGAGTGTGCGCAGCGAAGAAGAAACCGACGCGCTTTGCCTACAGTTGGCGCAGCATTTCGGTGTCCGGGTGCTAGTCGCTCATCCTGCCCGTGAAATGGCGGGCGTGCGCAACGGATACGACGATTATCAGCGACTGGGTATGGATCGCTGGTTGGCGGCACTGGGTGCGTACCATCTGGCAAAAGGGGCGTGCTTGGTCATCGACTTGGGCACCGCAGCCAAGGCGGACTTCGTCGCTGCGGACGGGCAGCATTTGGGCGGTTACATTTGCCCGGGTATGCCGCTGATGCGTAGCCAATTGCGCACCCACACCCGTCGGATTCGTTACGACGATGCTTCAGCTGAGCGAGCTTTGATCAGTCTCGTGCCGGGACGCTCCACCGTGGAAGCTGTCGAGCGCGGGTGCGTGTTGATGTTGCAGGGTTTTGCGCGTACGCAGATTGAGCAAGCACAGGTGTTATGGGGTGAGTCATTCACGGCGTTCCTTACCGGTGGGGATGCGCCTTTGGTAAGAGATGCCGTTCCTCAGGTTCGGGTGGTGCCCGATCTGGTCTTTGTCGGTCTGGCCATTGCCTGTCCACTGGGTTGAGGTGCCTATGCGTTGGTTGTTTTTGCTATTGGTGGTGCTCAATATCGCTTATTACGTCTGGCATCAACAGGAGGCGCCTCTGAAGGCCAAGGAGGTTGCGCCTCTTTCCTTGTACAAAGGTAGTCAGCAAGAAATCCGCCTATTGCGTGAAACAGGCGCTTCAGCGCCGGCCAAGCGCCGCGATGAATGCCTGGTTGTCGGAGGGGTTCAGACTCAAGAGCAGTTGGACGCGCTACGTCAGCGCCTGGTAAGCCTGGATATTTCGACAGCGGAGGTGCCAGGCCAATTGCCAGGTGCTGATGGGCGCTGGCTCAAAGTTGCGGCCGAAAGCGAGCGTTTGCTGGACTCTGCGGTGCTCTCAAGTCTTTCCAAGGATTTCAAAGACTTAAAACACAAAATTATTTTATGCGAGGGTATTGCAACTGGTGAATAGCTTGATAGAATGGCGCCCGCTTCGCAGGGAACACCACTGAGGTGGTAAGACCGGAAGCTGTTGTCAAAGTAGCTAACCTCAAGATTTTAATGAGAAAAAGCTTGACAGCAGGACGGCAAGAGCTGAAAATGCCGCCCACACTCAGGAGGGGTTCCCGAGTGGCCAAAGGGATCAGACTGTAAATCTGACGTCTTCGACTTCGAAGGTTCGAATCCTTCCCCCTCCACCAGTTTAGCGAGAGCTGCAAGCTCCGCGGGTATAGTTTAGTGGTAGAACCTCAGCCTTCCAAGCTGATGATGCGGGTTCGATTCCCGCTACCCGCTCCAAGTTTGCTGTTGTTGCACAAAGTGTTGCGCTCTTGTAGCTCAGTTGGTAGAGCACACCCTTGGTAAGGGTGAGGTCAGCGGTTCAAGTCCGCTCAAGAGCTCCATATAAACAAGGCAGATATGAAAATATCTGCCTTTGTTTTATCAGTTGTAGTGACTATTTCTTCTGCGGAGGACTGTATCGATGGCTAAGGAAAAGTTTGATCGTTCCCTTCCCCACGTTAACGTCGGCACTATCGGCCACGTTGACCACGGTAAGACCACTCTGACTGCAGCTCTGACCCGCGTCTGCTCCGAAGTCTTCGGTTCGGCCGTCGTTGAGTTCGACAAGATCGACTCGGC